>CASFUN010000049.1 GCA_949298005.1 uncultured Alphaproteobacteria bacterium
ATTTCAAAATGGAGCTTTGTTTGATTCACTAAAGATTTGGGAGAATATAGCTTTTAAGTTTATCAATAACTATAAAATGTCAAAAAATGAAGCCAAAAAAATTGCAATAGAAAAATTAGAAATAGTTGATTTAAATAGTACAGTAGCAGATTTATACCCACAAGAATTATCTGGTGGTATGCAAAAAAGAGTATCTCTAGCTAGAGCCATAGCTTGTGATCCAGAAATAATATTTTTTGATGAACCTACAACTGGCTTAGATCCAATAACCGCAGAAAAAATTAACAATCTTATAGTAAAAACTGTAAATATAACTGGAGCTACAGCTATTACTATAACTCACGATATAAGATCGGCTAAAATGATATCAGATAGGATAGTATTTTTAAATGAAGGTGAAATTTGTTGGGACGGTAATAGTAGTACATTGGAAAAAACTGATAATGATTTTGTAAAAAGATTTCTATTAATAGAATAATATGGAAAGTATATTCAGATTTTACGTTGACGAACTTGAAGATATAATAAAAAATAAATATGATACAAAAGGCTTTGTAGCAAAACAAATTTGGAGTTGGTTTTACTGTAAAGGATCTAAAAATTTTGATGATATGACAAATATATCAAAAGAACTAAGAAGTTCTTTAAAGGAATCTTTTACGTGTAACAGACCAAAAGTAGTTAAAGATTTACTTTCTATAGATGGCACACAAAAATGGTTGTTAGAACTTAAAGATAAAGAAACAATAGAATTAGTATACATACCATCTGAAGATAGAGGAACATTATGTATATCATCTCAAGTTGGATGTCCGATGGGATGTAGATTTTGTAATACTGGAGCTCAAGGTTTAGTAAGAAATCTTAGTGTAGATGAAATTGTTCAACAAGTAGTAGTAGCAAAAGATTTCTTTAATGAATGGGATAATAAGGCTATAGGAAGTGGTAGAAAGATAACAAATATAGTAATTATGGGTATGGGCGAACCTTTAATTAATTATAACAATATAGTAAAAGCGGTAAAAATTATAAATGATAAAAATGGTATAGCATTTTCAAATAGGAGAATAACACTTTCTACTTGTGGTATAGTTCCGAAAATATATGATTTGGCTAAAGATTTAAAAGTTAATTTGGCAATTTCTCTGCATGCTACTACCGACGAAATTAGACAAAAAATTATGCCAGTGTCTGAAAAATATAGTATTGATGAAATTATGAAGGCTTGTGGTATATATACTAGAAAAACTAATTATAGAAGAATAACATTTGAATACATAATGATTAAAGATTTGAATGATAGTATTGATGATGCTAAAAGACTAATTAAATTAGTTAAAAAGTATAATATTCCTGCTAAGTTTAATTTAATCCCTTTTAATCCTTGGAATGGTTGTATTTTTAAAGAACCAAGCCCAAATAATAGAATTGCTGAATTTGCGAAATATATTACTGATGCTAAATATCCTTGTCCAGTTAGGTTTTCTAGAGGTAGTGATATTATGGCTGCTTGTGGACAGTTAAGGAGTAAAAATTGAAAAAATATTTGCGAAAATCTTTAATACCTTTTGTAATAATATTTGCAACTTGTGTAGAAGGTAGTTTGGTTATAGATAAAAATTTATATACTGATAACATTAATAAAAACCAAAAAAAAAGAAAAAGGGAATATTGGTATTTTACCATTCTTTCTAGCAAGTAATAATATAAATGACAGCATTATTGGTATGAGTTTATTTTTTAATAGCAAACCTTTTGGAAAAGTTTTATTCAATATGTCAGCAAATATTGCCACAGACTATTCTTTCAAAAAGATCGTTTCTAAATCTACCATATTTAATGTTATCTATAATGTAGATATAAAATCCTATATTAGTAGTGATATAAGTATATCTGTTTATAATTTTTTTGATGATTATGAATATTTTTCGCTTTTTATACAGCAAAGCTATGGTTATAGAGTAACTGACAGATTACTTTATAATCTAGGTTTTGAATATTTCTATCATTTATATTCAATAGATCCTAGAAAATACAATACTATTAGGTTATTTACTGACATTAAATATGATATTGGTAAGTTTCTATTTAGAGATAATAAACAATTTTTAAAAATTAATGTTGGTTCCAGATTATTTTATGATTTCATTGATAATATTGGTTTAACAACTAATCTTAATATTTTTAATAATATTAGGTTGAAACTGGAAGAAGTATTGGCAATAATTCATTTGGAGTTTTGTTTTATTTTGATATAGGGTTTTAGAATTTTTGTTTTTAATTTTTAGTAGTCTTGTAAAGATATAAATATTAGATGAAAAAATAAACACTAAAAAGTATAAAAGATAAGAAAGTTATTGTTAGTTGTGGTTGTCTGATAAGAAATTTATCTATTGACAGATAAATATAAATAAATAAACTAGAAATGTTTTTTTTTACTAAAATATCAAAAAAGGAGGATAAAAATGAAAAAAGTTAAGACATTTATCGTTGCGTTATACTTTTTAATAAGCAGCATAGGTGGTGTGTCTAATGTAGCTGCTAGTAGTGCTGTTGAATGTATTGATGGTACTAAGGATGTAACTATAATATTGGTTGAGGGGGTTATTTCAGTCTTTTCTGGTGTGGTTATTGGTTATTTTCTTCCACATAGAAATAGAAATAATCAAGTTCAAGACCAAAATAATAATCAAAATACTGTTGATGTTCAACGCCAGAGTGACGTAAATCAAGAAAGATCTTGTTTAAATGCTGTTGAAGAAGTTTGATAATAATAACTTTGTACTTATATAAGTTTATATAGTGTAATAATAATTATTTATTTTATTTATAATGTATGATTACACTGTGTTTTAGTTTGAGTATGTAGATATAACATTTAGTTACTATTGATTTTAAAAAAATATTATTTTACCTTTTAGTATATAAATATATAGTTACGATTATGAAATTCTTTAAATTTTTATTACAAATCTTAGCAATGGGGCTATGTTTTGTAGCCGGAATGGTTTATGAAAAAAACATTTTACAAAAAACAGCAACTGATATTGAAGCAGACGTTGGTATTGAAAAAAATATAGATAATTCTGATATTATCACAGAAGTACCAGTAGAACAACAGGATATTATAGATGAGGAAACCGATTTTAATAATAATGATATGTTGATTGATAATAACATTGTTAATGTTGATGATACACAAACACAAGATATTAATAGTAATCAACAAATACAGCCAATTACTGAACAACAAGTTATTGGACAGCCAGTAAATCAAGAACAACAAATGATTCCAGAACAGCAACAACCAATTATAATAAATAGTATAGAACCAATAAACGGCAATTTAGGAGATAATGGCAATACTACTCAATCAATTAAAAATGGACAAATATCTGGTGCAACAGTGAATGAAGAAAACATCAACAACAGTATTGATAAAGATATGAATTTAGATGCTAATACTACGGAAACTGGTACAGTTATAACAAGTCCATCTTCTATAAAATAATTTAATATGCATGGAGATACAATATTTGCTCCCCTTACTGTTTTTGGTAAAGGGGGCATTTATGTTATTAGGATATCTGGAGACAAATTATACGATTGTTTGGACGCACTCGGGATAAATAAAAAATTAGAACATAAAAAAGCTACAATTTGTAAGCTTAAGGATGAGTGTGGAGAACTGCTAGATGAAGCTCTATTGATTTTTTTTAAAGCACCTAATAGTTTTACTGGTGAAGATGTATGCGAAATAAATATACATTGTTCAAGATATATAATAAATAAGATATTTAATATTCTTTCTAATATTAGTGGTGTGCGATTTGCCGAAAGAGGTGAATTTTCTAAAAGAGCGTTTCTAAATAATAAATTTGATCTTTTGCAGGCAGAGTCTATTTCTGATTTGGTTAACTCGACTACTAAATTGCAACATAAAAAAGCTATAGAACAGTTAAGTGGTAAAAATTCTGATACTTTTTTAAATTTAAGAAAAGATATAATTAATATTTTAGCTAATACTGAAGCCTTAATAGATTTTTCAGAAGAAGATGATATAGATTATAAAAACATAACAGATTTTATAGCAAAAAAAACTAATTCTATAATCAAAAAAATTGAGAAAATATTAGATGATAATAAATGTGGTCAAAAGATCAATAGTGGTCTAAATATATCTATAATAGGTAAACCAAATGTTGGTAAGTCAACATTTTTAAATTTTATTGCTAAAAAAGATGTTGCAATAGTTTCAGATATTGCTGGTACAACTAGAGATATTCTTCAAATTTCTGTTGATATATTTGGTATTCCAGCAACTTTTTATGATACAGCTGGTATAAGAGAAACAAATGATGCTGTTGAATCTGAAGGCGTTAGAAGAGCTATAAACAATGCAAAAGATGCTGATTTAAAAATACTTATCTTGGAACCAAATGATATAAGTGTTGATGATAATATAAAAGATATCCTTTCTGAAAATACTATAATTTTATTGAATAAAATAGATACAATAAAGGATGAAAAGAAGTTAGATGATATTTTAAAAATATATCCAAATATAATAAAAATGTCTTTAAAGAATAATATAAATACTGATTATGTTATAACATACATAAATTCTTATGTAGAAGAAAAATTTATTCCTTATGTTGATACAAGTATAACACATGAAAGATATAGAATAGAGCTTGAAAATTCTTTAAAATATTTGAGGGATGTATTTATTGATTGTAATAATATACCAATAGAAATTATATCTGAAAATGTTAGGCTTGCTGTAGCATGTATAGGTAGAATTACTGGTGAGGTAAATACTGAAGAAATATTGGACAACATTTTTAGTAAATTTTGTATAGGTAAGTAATTTAGTTATTTTTTTCATAAATTATTAACTTGCCACTACATGTATCATCTTCGCTTTTTTCAAGATTTTTAGTTTTAATTATATTCCATTTACTTTCTTCAAAACTCGGGAAAAATGTATCAGCTACGCCATTGTAATTTGTTTCCGTTATATACATTTTATCAGCCAAATTATTTTCTAAGAAAAAATTATATATTGTTGTTCCACCTATTACAAATAATTCTTTTTCATTATTAGATTTAGCAAAGTCTATAGCTTTGTAGGAACAATTAAAAACTATACAACCATTTGTGTTAACATTTTTATTTCTTGTTATTAGTAGATTTACTCTATTTACTAATGGTTTACCTATTGATTCAAATGTTTTTCTCCCCATTAAAACATGATGGTTTAATGTTAAGTTTTTAAAGTTTTCTATATCTTTTTTTAATTTCCATGGTACTTTTTTGTCTAAACCAATCTGTTTATTGATTCCAACTGCTGCAATTATAGATATAATCATTTCAAATGTGTTTTTTTAATACAGAGTACAACTATAAAATTTTTCTTGCAATAAAATATAAATTAACTATATATCATAGTATGAATTTCCAATATTATATATGAGTTGTCAGAAATTAAGTAGAGTTTTAAGTATACCAGTAGTATTATCAACATTATTAGTGATTGCAAAATTAATAGTATTCAAAATTGATGGTTCGCTGTCGATATTATCCCTTTGTATTGACTCAATATTTGATTTAATGAGTTCCTGTATGCTTTTGATAGCATATAATTATTCGATAAAAGAAAAAAATGATGATTATAAATATGGATTTTATGGAATAACAGATATAGCTGCTGTTTGTGTCTCTGTTTTTGTTTTAATTACTATTTATTTTATATATAAAAGTGCATTTATTAATATAATCAATAAGAAAATTCTATATTATTCAAATGCTACAATTTTAGTTATGTTAATTTCAACAATGATATCTTTTATAATAATAGCAATTTTGAAGAGATCGTATAAAAAGCATGATAGTTTGATATTAAAGGGGGAAATGGCACATTATAGTGCGGATGGTCTGACAAATTTTGGTGTTTTTTTATCAATTATATTTTGTAAATTTATATATAATCATTATCTGATAGATCCTATTATAGCTATTATTATGACTTTATTTGTTTTAAAACCAGTATTTGAAGTTATGATTAGTGCTATAAATAATATGATGTCAAAAGAAATAGAAGATTCAAAGAAAAATATAATTACTAGTATAATTAGTGATAATAAGGAGATACTTAGTTACTCAGATTTAAGAACAAGAAGGTCTGGAGATAGGATTTTTATACAAGTAAAGGTTCAATTGGAGAAGGATAAGTCTTTTGTGGAAGTTCATGCTATTATTAGACAAATAAAGAAAGATATACAGTCTTCAATTGAAAATTCAGAGATAATAATACATGCGTGTCCAGCCTGATATTTTTACAGATGAAATAAGAATTTTATTTAATCTATTACTAAAAGTTGGTGATGAAATAAGGTTAGTTGGTGGTTGTGTAAGAAATTATATTCTTGGTAAAGACATAGATGACTATGATTTAGCAACAAAATATAAGCCACAAGAATTAATAAAAATTTTAAGTAAAAATAACTTAAAATATTATGAGTCGGGTATAGATTTTGGAACTATTACTGTTATTATAAATAATAAACCATTTGAAATAACAAGTTTAAGGAAAGACATAAAAACAGACGGTAGACATGCAAAAGTTGAATTTACAGATGATTATAGAATAGATGCTGAACGTAGGGATTTTACAATAAATGCATTATATTGCGATGCTGACTGTAATATTTATGATTATTTTGGTGGTTTTTCAGATTTAAAAAAAGGTATTTTAAGGTTTATAGGCAATCCTGAAGAGAGAATAATTGAAGATAATTTAAGAATTTTAAGGTTTTTTAGATTTTATTCATACTATGTATATTCTTTAGACTACAAGTCATTTAAAGCTTGTGCTAAATATGCTAAAAGTGTAAATAATTTATCTAAAGAAAGAATTGCAAAAGAGTTTAATAAAATTTTTGAGTCAAAATATCCAATGAGTTCTCTTTCTAAAATGCAAAATATTGATATCTTACAAACAATTTTTAATAAAAAATTAACGTTTAAGTCTCTGGAAATTTTTTATTCATTAGTTAATACAGTTGAGTATTTTAATTGTAATTATTTATTACCTATAGCGCTTTTAATATTTGAAAACAATATTGAATATAAATTTTTGATAACTAAGAAAGAAAAAGATTTTGTTAAGACTTTGACAAGAAATATACTACAAAAGATTGATAATTTTGAATTAAAGAAACTTTTATTTGAGTTGAGTGACAGAGATATGGTAAAAAATATTATAGTGATGAATATATGCCTTAACTATAAAAAAGAATATTTAGACTTGATAAAAGAAATTGATAGTATAGAAGTGCCAGAATTTAAAATAAATGGCAATATACTTGAAATGCATGGTTTTCGAAATAAAAAAGAATATTCTAAGATATTAAATAGTATGAAGCAAATATTTATTGATTCTAATTTCTCATTAGACACGCATGAAATATTAGAAAAATATTATATGTCAATTAGTTAGGTGTTAGCACTAGCTGTTGCTTCAGCGTTTTCTTCTTTAGGTTTTGTTTTCATTATAAATGGTTTTTGTTTTGGCACAAAACTTTTTTCCCATAGTCTACTTGTAAACATTTTATCCTTGTAATAGAAGATTTTATTACATCTTATAGGGCTTTTGGATTCCATAAGTATAATTTCTTCGTCTCTAGGTAATGTAATAATTTCCTGTGGCATAAGTAGATTCCTACTACTTTTACTTACACTTACACTTCTACTACCAGGATTTAAATCTAAATATTTAGGCTTACTACCACTTTCTGTGGTTATTGTTTTGTTACCAAGTAGGTCAGATATCATTTTTGCTGTTGTGGCATTGTTAGCAGAATAGGTAATTCTATATGTACAGTTCGATAG
>CASFUN010000050.1 GCA_949298005.1 uncultured Alphaproteobacteria bacterium
AGTAATTTTAACTTCAAAAATTAAAAATCTTGGTGAGATTGGTGATATAAAAGTTGTAGCTGACGGTTATGGTAAAAATTATCTTTTACCAAAAAAAATGGCCATAATATATTCTGATGCCAACTATAAAGTTTTTGAGGAAAAGAAAAAATTGATAGAAATTGAAAATATTGCTCAAAAACAAAAATCTGAAGAAATTAAAGCTAAACTTGAGAATAAAGATATAGTACTTATAGAAGGTGCCGGTGATAATAATAGGTTATATGGTTCTGTTAGTGCGGCAAAATTGGCTAATTTTGTAAATAGTATAATAAAAGAACCAAAAGCTGTTGGAAGAGGGGATATATTTATAAAAGAACCTATAAAAACATTGGGTAAATTTACTATAGTATTTAATTTACATTCAGATGTTTCTTTAGAAAAAGATGTTATAGTCGCTAGATCTAAAGAAGAAGCTGAAAAAATTAAGAAAGGCGAATTTGTTAAAAAAGAGGACAAAAAGTCTGCAAAATCAACAGAAAAAGAAAACAAAATAGAAAAAACTGAAGAAGAAAAGATATAAAATATAAATGATTCGATTGTAGAGCCCGATTTAATGTCGGGCTTTTTCTTTACATAGACTTAACGACTATATCAAAAAATTCATTACCATTAAGACTTGCACCCCCAACAAGAAGACCATCAACAGAATCTAACCTTGTTATTTCTGTACAATTTGAAGCTCTAACAGAACCACCATAAAGTACAGTTATTTCATCTTCTTGTAATTCACTTTTTTTAGATAGAACTTTTTTTATATATGAGTTCATTTCTTCTATTTCATCTGTATTAGGTACTTTACCAGTTCCTATAGTCCAAACTGGTTCATAGGCTATTATAGCTTTTTCAATATCAACACTTTCTGTTGATTCAAATACTTGTTTAGCTATAAATTCTAAATGTTTTCCAGATTCTCTTACTTCTAGCGGTTCTCCAACACATATTATTGGTGTTATACCGTATCTTATAGCTGTAACCGCTTTTTTTGAAACTATTTCATTAGTTTCTTTTTCGTATTGCCTTCTTTCTGAATGACCAACTATAGAATACTCTATGGCAAATTCTTTCAACATATTACAACTTAAATTTCCTGTATAAGCTCCTTTATCTTCATAATGACAATCCTGTGCACCTATGAGTATTTTAAAACTTTCTGTATCTTTATTATGTCCAGCTGCAACTTGTTTTACAAATGGTAAATATACTGATGGCACACATATAAGTAGTATATCAGGAACATCTTTATGGTTTGTTTTTTCAAAAATTTCAGTTTTCTTGAAAAAATTTTGAAACCATTTTTTAATCTCTTTACGAGATCCGTTCATTTTCCAATTTCCAGAAATAACTCTAACCATTTTTTACTCCTTTTATTTTATAATAAGCTTTAATTAATAATATCTTATCTTTTTAAAAATCTTTAAAAAAGTTCCATAATATATATTATTAGATAATTCCATTATAATAAATGGTGCCACAAGAGGGACTCGAACCCCCGACCTACTGATTACAAATCAGTTGCTCTACCAGCTGAGCTAATGTGGCTTAATAATTTAACTAGATATACATTATAATTATATTCGTTAATTTTCAAGGTCAAAATTAATATAATGTTTTAATGTTTAGTAATATTTATTTTATTAATATTAAATATAATATACTCAGTTATTGACTTATCACAAACTATAAGTCACAATATTAACGTATGGGCTGTAGCCAAGCGGTAAGGCAACAGGTTTTGATCCTGTCATGCGAAGGTTCGAATCCTTCCAGCCCAACAAATTTAGGTTTTCCTCAGTAATTGATATACAACACGCGTTCCTATTTTACTAGAATATGTAATATTATTCTGGCTTACAAAAATAAGTAATAGAATTTTGATATAAATACTCCGATCAATAAAATAGTGCCTATATATTTCAAATTATAATTAAAGATCTTTTACATTTCTCTATGCAAATTTTAATGTTCTAACATATCATGATTTAATTTTAAATGAGTATATATACATAAATTTTGTTATCACTTTAAATTATTATTTTTATAAAATGGTGCGGCCAAGAGGACTTGAACCTCCACCCCTTGCAGGACAACAACCTCAACATTGCGCGTCTACCAGTTCCGCCATGACCGCTCTACATTAATACTTAATTATAATACCATTTTCCTTTTAAAAGGCAAATAATATAAAGAGAGAAAAATATTCTCTTTATTTCATTAATTTTATTTTTTTTGAAAGGCTTTTAAGTTTTCTAATAGCTGTGTTTTTTTTGTAAACTTTTTTAGAAACTCCTTTCATAAGTTCTGATTCAAACTCTACAAACTTATTTTTAGCCAATTCCCTATCACCACTAGCTATAGCATTTTCAGCAGCTCTTAAAAAAGTTCTTATTCTACTTTTTCTTGATTTATTAATAGCTGTTTTTCTAGACGTTACTCTAATATTTTTTTTTGTTGTTAAGGTATGTGCCATATTATTATTTTTTAAATTTAACTGTAACTAATTGTTTAATATAATAATATGATATTTTTAATAAAGCAAGAAAATTTGCTAAAACTTAGAATTAATTGAAATTAATTAGTTTGTATTAAAATTTTTTCAATAAAAATTAATACTTTTATAAGTCATTACTTTTAAAGTAAAAAATTATAATTATATATAATATTAAAACTAATTTAATGTTAA
>CASFUN010000051.1 GCA_949298005.1 uncultured Alphaproteobacteria bacterium
CATAGAATAATAATTTTTTATTCTTACCTTTTATTTCATATATCTTTATCAATAATTTATTTTCTGGATTCTCTTCCGGGTAAGATTTCCAGCAGAGTAGCGGTATTACCTCTAGTCTTTCAAATTTCAAAGTATTACCAATTTTTGTCTCAAAATTAGATGTTTTTCCAGTTATTTTATCCAAAAATTGCAGTTCAACATTTTCAACAAATCTATTATTTGGCTGATCTTTAACAAGATTACTATCTTGTGTTACAATCAAATCCTTACTATCACCATTATTTGAAAATGCACAATTAATATTAATTAAAGTAAATAATACTATTATTAAGAAAATTCTATTTTTTTTCATCTGAAACTTTATTTAACATAAATCTTGTTATCATATCTTCTAAATCCAACGTAGATTCGGCAAATTCAAAGTAATCTCCTTTTTTCAAATAAGTATCATCACCACCAATTATGACTTTTAGATACTTTCCGCCCATTATACCACTTGTTGAAATCTTTATACTACTATCTAAAGGTATTTTTATACCATTATTTATGGCTAATTTAACATTTATACTATAATCTTTTTCTAATTTTATATTGGATACTTTGCCTATTTCTGTACCACCAATTTTTATTTTAGTACCTACGTTTATACCTTCTATATTCTCAAAAATAGCATTAAGTATATATGTCTTCTGACCGACTCCTTTATTTGTTGTTTTAATAACAAATGTTATAAATATAAAACTTAGCAGTATTACTGTGATACCAGTTGCTAGTTCAAAATAATTTTTTTTCACTTATGGAAAGTATAGTAATTAACTTAATTAGATAGTAATAGATTTTAATTTAAAAAAAAAGATTATAAATATTTTAATTCTTTCATAATAAATTTTAAAAAGTATAAAATATTTAGCAATTTCGATACTATTGTCTTTTACTATTTTAAATATAAAATAACTCAAAAATTGAATATCTATGAAATTCAACAGGATTCTATTCAAAATATCCGGAGAAGGCTTAGCAGGTGATAACGGTTTTGGATATGATAATAAATCATTAGAAGAAATTTCACGAAAAATAAAATTAATACACGAATCAGGCACTGAATTATGCTTAATAGTTGGTGGTGGAAATATTTTTAGAGGTGCTCAGAACACAAAAATGGACAGAAATAATGCAGATTATATGGGTATGTTAGCAACAATCATGAACGGCATAGCGTTGAGCACCTATCTATCAGATATAGGCGTAAAATCAGAAATACAATCTGCTTTAACTATAGATAAATTATGTGATTGTTATAATAGGAATAAAGCTATAAAGGCAATAAAAGATGGTAAGGTTCTCCTGTTTGTTGGTGGAACTGGTAATCCTTTTTTTACAACAGATACAGCTTCTGTATTAAGAGCTGTTGAAATGCAATGTGATGCAATATTTAAAGGTACTCAAATTGACGGTATTTACAATAAAGATCCTAAAAAATTTTCGGATGCAAAAAGATATAAAACCGTGACTTTTGATGAAGTTATAAAAAATAATCTAAAAATTATGGATCAAACAGCATTTACTCTTGCAAAAGATAATAATTTACCAATAATAGTATTCAAACTATCTGAATTAAATTCAGTTAAAGAAATAATTGAAGGTAAAAATAACTATACTTTGATTTCCAATAGCGTAGATGTAAGTTACTTTGAATAGATTATTTGTAATTTATATCAGATAATCAGCCAAAATCCTCATAACAACTTTTTCGACGAATGCTCCCAACAATAATAGAAAAATCACCCAAAATATTAGCAACTTAATAAACTTTTTAACGGTCATTTTTGATTTTTTATCAACTATTAGTTCACCAAAAAATTTCTTTTTCTATGGAGTTATAAATGAATCACTTAAATACTCATAATTTTCAAATTTTTTTCTTTCATCTCTACTATGGCCATCCATAACTATAATCATACGGAAATCCTTAAAAAGCTTTATATATTCTTTACTTGGTGCAACACCATCTTTCATATACTGTTCCCAACTCCTTGCAAAATGTTCTTCTTGTTCGGTAGTAAAACAAGCTATAAACATACGCCTTCTTGTGTATTTATTTATAGTCATATTATTACCAACCATTGAACATATTGTTTTAAAATCTTCTAAAGCTTGTTTATTATTAAAAAGTGCTACAGATACCCCAATTAAATATCTCAAATAATGTCCGAACTCATGTATAAAAGTTGTGGTAGTAACATCAGTTTTTTGTAAGCAAATTGTAGCTTTACTTTTATTCACTTTTATTCCAGTTATTTTAGACCTTGCAAAATAACAATCTCTAACTTTACAAACGCCATATGCATAATTATCTAAATCTGGATCTATATCCAAATTCAAAGGTAAATATTTATAAAGTTGCCAAGTTGTTATACCATATCTTATTGCTAAATTTCTGTATATGGCGCTTACAAGTCTAAGATTATATTTAACTTCTTTTTTAATATAATGCTTTTTGAGTACCATTTTAAACTTTAAACTTATATACTTAGAAAAAAAATAGTCAGCTAAACTCATTTTTCGTAATTATTTCTAATTAAATTATCCATTAATCTAACTCCAAAACCAGTAGCATCTTTATCCACAAAAAACGCTTTTTTTGTTGTAAACGCTGTACCAGCTATATCTATATGCGCCCAATTATTATGTTTATCTATAAATCTTTGTAAAAATTGTGTAGCAGTAATAGCGCCACCATACTTTACACATGATGTATTTTTAACATCTGCTACGTTAGAGTTCATCATAACGTCATAATCTGAACCAATTTTTTGCAAAGGCATTCTCCAGGTCGCTTCTAGAGTTTCATCTGAAGATTTTCTTATTATATCAGCTAATTTATCATTATTCGTAAAAACACCAGATAAATACTCACCTAAAGCTATACAAATAGCGCCAGTTAAAGTTGCAAAATCAAACATAACACTTGGTTTAAATTTTGTGGCTGTATAATACAATAAGTCGGCAAGCACAACTCTACCTTCAGCATCTGTATTCAAAATTTCTATAGTTTGCCCAGACATACTTTTAACAACATCTCCAGGTTTTACAGCATTACCAGATGGCATATTTTCAACTAATCCTATAATACCAATAGCATTTACTTTAGCCTTTCTCTCTGCCAACAATTTCATTGTAGAAACAACAACCGCAGAACCAGCCATATCACACTTCATATCATACATAGCATTTTCTGGTTTTAAAGAAAGACCACCGCTATCAAAAGTTACACCTTTACCAACCAAAGCTACAGGTTTTTTAGTAGAATTGGTTCCATTCCAGCTAAAAACAATAACTTTTGGTTCCATACAACTACCTTGGCTAACAGCTAAAATACCATTCATACCAAGTTTTTCAAGTTTCTTTTTACCTAGCATATCAACTTTTAGACCAACCTTTTGTAAATCTTGGCAAATTTTTGTGTACGTTTCTGGATTTAATACATTTGATGGTTCATTTACTATATTTCTACAGAAAAAAATATTTTCTTTTAAAAGAAGAAATTCTTCATATCTTTTTTTAAAGGCGCTTTTGTTTTTTACATTTACATTCAAAATTTTTGTTTTTAATTCTGTTTTTTTCTTTTTTTCTTCAGAAAAATACTTGTTAAATTCATAATTACTCAGTTCTACGCCTGTTACTATAGAAAAAATTACGTCATCAACATCTTGAATATTGTTATCAACAATTAAATTAACATTGGCAAAAGCATTATCTTTTAAGTATTTTAATATATTCCAACCAGTATTTTCTAAATTATATTGATTAATATCACTTTTTAAATTATAAGATAATATCAGATTACCATTATCTATAAACAATTTTTTATTACTGCAATTCTCAGAATTTGAATTAATTACATTTATAGTTAAATCAAATTTTTTCTTTTCGTTAAATGTTATTTTCATAATTAATCCCTGAAATTATTAAACTGTAAAGGTAAATTAAGATGTAAATCTTTAATTTGCTGCATAGCTTGTTGTAAATCGTCTCTAGATTTGCCGGATACTCTAACCTTATCACCATTTATGCTCGCTTGTAATTTTGACTTTGACTGCTTAAAGAATTTTGTTATTTGTTTTGCATTGTCTTGATCTATGCCTTCTTTTAATTTTGCTACTTGCCTTATAGTATTGCCACTCGCTTTCTCTTCTTTTTGAAAATCTAGACTAACCGGATCTATCTTTCGTTTAACAAAAGATGCTTTCAACGATAATTTTATCTGTTCTAAGCAGTAATCACTTTCAGCTACTATAGTTATAATTTTTTCTTTCTTATCTAATTCTATAGACCATTTTACTGTCTTAAAATCATATCTATTACTTATTTCTCTTTCAGTTGAATTTACTGCGTTGTCAACCTCTTGCATATCTATTTCGGAAACAACATCAAAGCTTGGCATAATTATATTATAGTTTCTTATACTATAATAGTATCTTTTAGTTTTTTCATATCAATACTTATATATTAAATTTTGATATGAAGTAGCAAACATATATTACTTAAATTAAAACAAAGTTCATATAAATAACCAACAAAGAATTATAAATAAATAACCTTGCTTTTTTCTTACTATTTTTTATTATTATATTAACCTCTAGCGGCTATTATTTATTAATAGTATTAAATACATAATTTATTATGACTAAAAGAATAACTACAAAAAAGAAAGTTAGTAGATCACTTAGTGTAAACCTTTGGGGAAGGGCTAACGATCCTTTTAATAAAAGAAATTTCAGACCAGGACAACATGGTACAGCTCTAAAAAGAGAAACTACATATGGTACTCAGCTAAGAGCTAAACAAAAACTAAAGAAATATTATTCTAATATCAACGAAACACAATTTAAAAATTTATTTTTAAAAGCAAGAACTCACAGGGGTGATACAGCTCAGGCTTTTGTCGGATTATTGGAAAGTAGACTTGATACACTAATATACAGAGCAAATTTTGTACCTACAATGTACGCAGCTAGACAAACAGTGGGACACAAACATGTTAAAGTAAACGGAAAAATAGTTAATATTCCTTCCTATACTTTAAAACCTGGTGATATTGTTGAAATTACTGATAAAGCAAAAAATATAACACTAATAAGTGATAGTGTAGCTAAGATGGAAAGAGACATACCTTCATACATTGAAGTCAATACACAAAATCTTTCAGCAAAATATAATGCTATACCAAGTATAGAAGATATACCATACCCAGTAGTTATGGATGTTAATTTGGTTGTTGAGTTCTATTCGAGATAATTAGAAAATATTATTATATATCA
>CASFUN010000052.1 GCA_949298005.1 uncultured Alphaproteobacteria bacterium
GCCTTGTAACATCTTTCTCAAATTCATCTCTAGTTTTTATATAACCACCTAAGCCAACGCCAATGTATGTATTTTCTGTATAGAAAACCAAAACATCTTGTGAAAAACCAAATAGCATTTGATTATATTGACTATAGTCTATATTTTTCTTTTTTATCTTTAAAACCAAACATATAGCCTGTTTCAAAGCTAATTCTTCCTGATAATCTAAAGAATTTATCTGGTTGACTATATCTCTAAAATGTTGAAAACATGCTTGTTTCAAAATACCATGTTTTACTGCTAATACCAAAATAACCCGATATTTGATTTTCATGATCTGAAAACATAGGATTTTTATTAGTTGGGTATAAAGTTAAAGCATATGAATTAAATGTAATTACTATCATGATAACTGCAAATTTGAATAGTGTGATTTTTTTCATAATATTCTTCAAAAGTTATAATTTGTTTTTAAACCAATAAAATTTTGTCCATGATTTATTTTTGTTAGTCCACCATTAGAAAAATACCTAACCATTAATTCCAATTCAATATTTTTGAAACCATAACCAATAAAATAATTTTGTCCGAACGTAAACTGTGAACTTATTCTGTCGATTTTTTTGTCTTTTATATACATTCCAAAGCCACCACCAAAGTATATATTTTTTGTAATATTAAATATTACATCTTGTGATATACCCATAAAAGTTTGGGTATATTTAGAAAAGCTATTTTTTGAAAATGTAAACCAACTAATTATCTCAAAATTTCTTTTGCCATTTAATCTAAATATTTCATCTGGTTGACTGTACTGCATAGCTAGCATATACATTTTTTCAAAGTATAGTCTATCGAAATTTTCAATACTTTTAATGGATGTTTTGTCGTGCTGTTTGATATATTGACTGATATTTGGTTTTTATTATTATTTCTTGCGAAAATTGGCTTATTATTAAATATTGCTGCTAAAAAAATTAAAAATGTAACTTATACTCTCTTATGTATACTCATTATTTTAATAATAAAATTATCGCTATTTGATAATAGTTTGCTACTGTAATTTTTTTTGTAAAATGGTCACTAATATAGCTTAATTATAAATTAGGATACAACAAATTTAACTCTCGAACAATCATACTTGTTAATTTATATGAAAGTCCAGCCCCCATAACAACTATATGGAATTTCTCACAACTATTTTTATTTTTTTTAACAATAGTAAGAACTTTTTTAACTACATCATCAAAATCAATTATACACTCTATTTTTGAATTGCTTAGATATTTTTCCATAATAGGTTCTTCTAAATCGAACTCTCTGGATTTAAAGAACTTTGTTATTATAGGATAATCTGCAATTTCTAAAGCTTCTATATATGCTTTACTGTTATTGGTAAATCTTGAAATTAAATGTGGTTCTAGAATCGCAATAATTTTTTCTTTTATTAAGATGTTATTTTTTAAAGTTAATAAGTTGTTGTAAACTTGTGTATGATGGTGGGCATAATCATCATATACTATAAATTTATTATTATTTAACACTTTTTCCATTCGTCTTTTTGCGCCTTTGCAGACTTTTAAGGCGTCTTTAATTACATTTGTTTTAAAACCTAATTCCTTTAATAAGAGTATTGATATTATAGTGTTTCTAGTATTATGTTCACCACTTAAATCGCTTATTAACATAAAATTTTCATTATCTAGGGCGAAATATTTTGAGCTAAATTCTGCTTTATAATTCTTTGATATACCTTCATACTCTTCATATAAGGTATAAGATAAAAGTTTTATATTTCTTTCTTTTAGAATATCATAAACTCTATTTAGAACATCTATTATATTTCGATCGTCTGCATTAAAGACTATTATACCATTTTCTTTTATGTTTTTTATAAAATTGCAATAGTTTTCTTTATAATCTTCTAAATTTAAAAAAAACTCCGGATGTTCCATTTCTATGTTATTTATGATAATGTATTTTGGATGGTAGTATGTGAAATTTTCACCGTATTCATCTGCTTCACAGACGAATAATTCACCATTACCGTTTCTATAATTCTTTCCCCATACTTCATTAATACCGCCTATGATTACATTTGGATCAGCTCCACAATACTCTAATATATTTGATAAAATTGTGGTTGTCGTTGTCTTTCCATGTGTGCCACAAACACATATTAATTCTTTATCTTTGGCAAGATATTCATCTACAAATTGTTGCCACCTCAAAACGCTGATATTTTTCTCTATAGCTTCTGTTATTTCTTTAATATTTTTATATTTATCTCGAAAAAAAACTGCAGGTGAGACTATTAATTTGTCTATATTTTCTAAGTGTAATTCAGATTGCCCAAGTTTAATATCTATATTAAGATCTAGTAGTTGTTTTGAATAATCGCTTGTTAAGCTTAAGTCACATCCATCCACTATATATCCTCTTTCTTTGGCTAAGCAAGCCACGCCAACTATTCCACTTCCATTTATACCTAAAAAATGACATCTCTCAATTTTTGACATGAAAATTATAAAAAATATGTAAAATAAATACCATATGTATTTTATAAAAATTATTTTTGATTAGTCAACTGATATTATTACAAATAATTCCATCTCTCGTATTTTTTTTAATATTTTTTATAAGATTATACAATAGCTATTCTACCATCATTATCTAAATCAATATTGATTTTCTTGCCTACAGGTAATTCTCCAGCAATAATTTTATTTGCCAAAAAATTTTCTATTTCTCTTTGAATTAATCTTCTAAGTGGTCTAGCACCATAAACTGGATCAAATCCTTCATTAGCTAGAAATTCAGTTACTTTATTACTAAACTTAATATTATAACCTAAATTATTAAGTCTTTTTGCTAGGGATTTTAATTGGATATCAACTATATCTCCCATATTTTCTTTGCTCAATCTATGAAATAGTATTATATCGTCTAATCTATTTATAAATTCTGGTTTAAAAGTCATTTTTACGTCATTCATAACGTTATCAAATACAGCATCTATATCAGCTCCATCTGGTAAACCTGAAATGTATTTTGAGCCTAAGTTAGATGTCAGAATTATAATTGTGTTTGTAAAATTAACTGTTCTTCCTTGAGAATCTGTTAAACGTCCATCATCTAAAACTTGTAGCAATATGTTAAATACATCTGGATGAGCCTTTTCAACTTCATCGAACAAAATAACCTGGTATGGTCTTCTTCTGACAGCCTCTGTTAAAACACCACCTTCTTCATATCCAACGTATCCCGGAGGGGCGCCTATCAATCTTGAAACTGCATGTTTTTCCATATATTCTGACATGTCAACTCTTAGTAATGCCTTCTCATCATCAAACATAAATTCAGCTAAAGCTTTTGATAATTCAGTTTTTCCAACACCGGTCGGGCCCAGAAAGAGAAAACTGCCAATAGGTCTGTGTTCGTCTTGTAAACCGCTTCTACTTCTTCTAACAGCATCGCAAATAGCCTTTACAGCTTTATCTTGCCCTATAACTTTAGCAGTTATCAACTTTTCCATATTTAAAAGTCTAGTTTTTTCACTCTCTAGCATTTTATCAACTGGTATTCCAGTGATTCTGGATATTATTATAGTTATGTCTTCCCTATCCACATATTCTTTTGTTAAGTTAGATTCGTATTGTTCCTTTTCTAATTTAGATAGTTCTTTCTGTAAATTTGGTATTGTGCCATAAGATAATTCTCCAGCTTTTGCTAAATCTCCATTTCTTTGTGCTACTTCCATGTTATATTTAGCGTCGTCAATTTGATTTTTTAATTGATTTATTTTTTTTAGTTTTTCTTTGCCAGTCATCCAAACACTAGTTAGCTCAGCGGATTTTTTTTCCAGTGTGTTTAATTCCTCTGATATTTTCTTTAGCCTATTTTTAGATGCTTCATCATCTTCTTTTTTTAAAGCTTCATTTTCTATTTTTAACTGTATAATTTTTCTATCAATTTCATCTAGTTCGATAGGTTTACTATCAACTTCCATCCTTATTTTGCTTGCTGCTTCATCTATTAAATCTATAGCTTTATCTGGTAAAAACCTATCAGTTATATAACGATTTGAAAGAGTTGCAGCAGCTACAAGTGCATCATCTTTTATTTTAATTCCATGATGCATTTCATATTTTTCTTTTATTCCTCTTAAGATAGAAATAGTATCTTCAACACTTGGTTCTGGTGTATATACTGGTTGAAACCTTCTTGCTAAAGCTTGGTCTTTTTCTATATATTGTCTATACTCATTTAGAGTTGTTGCACCTATACAATGTAATTCACCTCTTGCTAATGTCGGTTTTAGAAGATTTGATGCGTCCATAGCTCCATCAGTTTTACCAGCTCCAACTAATAGGTGTAATTCGTCTATAAATAGTATTATATTACCTTCTGCTTTTTCAACTTCGTTTAGTAATGATTTTAGACGTTCTTCAAATTCTCCTCTATATTTTGCCCCAGCTATTAAGCTACCCATATCTAGACTTAATATTCTTTTGTTTTTCAAACTCTCTGGAACATCACCATCTATTATTCTTTCAGCTAAACCTTCAACTATGGCTGTTTTTCCAACACCAGGTTCGCCTATTAAAACTGGGTTATTTTTTATTCTTCTGGATAAAATTTGTATACTTCTTCTTATTTCTTCATCTCTACCTATTA
>CASFUN010000053.1 GCA_949298005.1 uncultured Alphaproteobacteria bacterium
AATATAAATACTGCTTATGAAAGGGTTTTAAAAAGAGAATTATTAACTGGAAGGCATACTCCAGTTGAAATTATAAATGAGAGGTATGATCATAATAATATTGATTTAGTTATTTATTTGAACCGAAGTTTAGAAACACAAAATTGAAATATTATCAGAATTAAAATAAGTTTTTATATCACTATAATAACTTAATGTTATTTATTAATAAAACACAAATCGATAACAACAATCTCCGGTTTACTCAAAACCTTTATCGGAGAGCCCCAAGTTCCAGCGCCAGAAGATACAATTAAAGTACTATTTAACTTTCTTAACAAGCCGTATGCTTTTTCATATAATAATTTAACAATCAAATTAAACGGAAAAAATTGTCCATTATGTGTATGACCTGAAAGCTGTAAATCGAAATTATTTTTAACAGCCTCGTCAAAATATTTTGGATTATGATCAACAATTATTTTATATTTGTATTTATTGTTTTCTTGATCCTCTATTTCATCTAATGTTTTTCTATTTTTACCACTTATATATGTAATATGCTACATCTTGCCTTCCAACCAAAATTATATTATTATTTATCTGAACTGAATCATCATTTAGCATATTTATGTTTGCTTCTTTTTTTAACATTTTTATGATATTATCTGTTTTTCCTGTATAGAATTCGTGATTACCTAGTACTCCATAATTACCAAATTTTGTTTTAGCTTTACTAAATATTCTACAATAATTTCTAATTTCGTCATTTATTTTCGATTCAACTATATCGCCGCCAAATATCAAAATATCAGGATTACTTTCATTTATTTTTTCAACAATCTTATTCAAAGTTTTCTCGTTTGTTCCTATGGCTCCAATATGTATATCACTTAAAAAAGCTATTCTCAGTTTCACGTTCTTATTTGTGTTTATTTTATAATTTGTGACCTTAATAAATGATCTATTTATATAACCATAAACAGCTATTATTAAAGCGAATATTAATGTAAATAAAGTTGCATAAAACCTATTGATTTTAATTCTGAATACCAATAATAAATCCTCTATCAAAAATGAAATTAACATAAATACAATCACAAATAAAAACATATAAGATAAATATTTTAATGTTCTATTTAAATTTTGTTTCATACATAGAGTCAAAGATAAAAATTCAAAAATTGTAAAAATTGTTATTAAAAAATATCTAGCAATTGTATTGCTTATGATAAGTAGTAATAAGTTATTATAAAAATTCCATGCTATGTATGAAAAGATAATTGTTATAATTGTTATAATTATTGCTAACATTTTATAAGTATATTGTGTTGATAAATTTATTAGTGGCTTCAATTTTAACTGGTAGATTTCCGTAGCAATCTCCATCTATTTGAAGTGGATAATTTAAATCATCTGAAGTTATTTCTACACTTTTCGCTTTTAATTTAATTATATTATTATTTGTTCTTCTTGTAATTATATATTCTAACATCGAAGCTATATTAAATTTCTTTATTATGACAACATTAAAACTGTCATCATCAAGTTTGGAATCTGTTACATGTATCTTGCCACCGTAATATTTGCCATTACTAACACATGTCAAAATATTTTCATACTTTCTATTGTTAATTTTTGTTTTTAATGGAATAAATTGTTTCTCATTAAGTACATCAAAAAGCTTTTGTATATAAGCGACTTTACCAAGTTTGCTTTTAACTTTTTCATCTATTTTACTAACAGTTATTGAGTCAAAACCTGAGCTAGCCATAAGAGAAAAATACCTTTCTGTTTTGTTATTTATATTAATAACCTTACCCAAATGTAGTTTTTTTATCTGATTTTTTTTGATAGCTTTAATAACTTTTGTTATATTATCAGTTCCAACTTCACTTGCTAATACGTTTGTTGTACCAAACGGAACTATACATATCTTAAATTTATAAAAGTCATTTCTATTTGCTATAGCATTTATTGCACTGTTAATTGTTCCATCACCGAAAGCTAGAAACACTGTATCATATTCATTTGGATCTAAATCATCTATTATTTCTTTTATTTTTTGATCTTTTTGAAGTTCAATTTGGGAAATTTTTAAACCAATTTTTTCTAATTTTTTTAGAAGATTAGTTATTTTATGACTATTGTATTTGCCAGATAAAGGATTAGTTATCAATAAATTCTGTTTCATTTACTATTTAATAAAATATTAAGGTTTATGACATCTTCATTATTCATCTTTAAAATACCATTGTCTATAATAACAGATTCATCCAAAATCTCTTTTTTTGTTAATTTTTTTAGAACCTCTCTATTTGCCTTATTAAAAATAATAGTTTCGCCATTGCCAAATACTACAACAATAGCATTTTTATAAAACATAGGTTTTATATTATTCATTAAATTTCTTTCATTACTATATGTGTAATATATAAATTCTATCTTGCCAGTTTCATAATTTAGTATGTAAAACTTATTATCAATACTTGTGAAATATATATATTTCTCATCAAATGATAGATTTTTTTGAGGAATTGAAGCTATTTTCTGTTTCCAAATTATTTTTCTTTCTTTAGGTGACATTTTAACAATTCCGTTTGAAGCTGAAATAAGAAATATGTAATCTTTATCTTCAAATATTTCTGTTTCTCCATTAACGTAATCTGGTAAATATAATTTTACCTTAGCACCGCCGGAATTTTTATATATCATACTTTTACTTAAATTTAAAGTATAACCTTTTTTAGAAAATTCATTAGAACAACTACAAATCATAACCAAAAAAGCAAATATAAAAAAATACTTAAATAATTTATTATTACTCATTTTCACTCTCCAATTGACTGTACTTAGTTTTTAGTTTATTTATCTCTTTTTCCATCTTTTTTCTTTTAAAATAAGAAAATATTTCTTTTAATCCAAAGAGACTTGCGATAAGATTAAATAAAATCATAGCTAATATTCCTAGAACAAAAGATATTATAATTAATAAAAACAGTTTTATTTCTAATATATAATCAAATGGTGCTAAATTAACTCTCACAAAGTCAGAATTATTTGACATAAAAACTGTAAAAGTAATTAATATTATAAAAAATAATAAAATTTTAAAAAAACTAATTATTCCACTTTTCATATTATTCATTACCTAAAATATTTTCTAATATATCTTTTAATTGTTTATAGGTTTTGTAGCCGAC
>CASFUN010000054.1 GCA_949298005.1 uncultured Alphaproteobacteria bacterium
CAGATATTCAAAAGTTTTAACTTTACAATTAGATCTACATCTAGAATTGCTATACATGGAAAAAATGGTAGTGGTAAAAGTACACTGTTAAAAGTAATAGCTGATAATTTTACTGGTAATTTTGCTTTTTTTGATCATGAGCAAAGTTTTTTAGATAATGAGAAAACAATCTTGGAAAATGTTATTAGTTATACTAAATTAAGCAAACTTGAAGCTAGGAATGTTCTTGCTAAATTCGTCTTTAGAACAGATAGCGTGAATAAATTGATTATAGATTTAAGTGGCGGTGAGAGACTACAGGTAGCTTTAGCTTGTATGTTGAGTAAAAATCCTGATTTGTTAATGCTGGATGAGCCAACTAA
Source organism: uncultured Alphaproteobacteria bacterium (assembly GCA_949298005.1). Classification (GTDB taxonomy): domain Bacteria; phylum Pseudomonadota; class Alphaproteobacteria; order Rickettsiales; family UBA1997; genus CALXRO01. Next base: position 363 of record CASFUN010000054.1, read on the forward strand.
TAATTTGGATTTGGATTCTCTATAAATATCTTAGAAGATATACTAAAACAGTATAAAAAAGCTTTAATTGTTGTATCACATGATAGAGTTTTTGAGGAAAATATTGGAATAGATGATTTTGTAGAGGTATAATTTATTTGGCTTATTCCATCCACCTAGGCTTACACCTAACCACTTTCTTATATATCTGACAATCTTTGCTATGTGCTCCTTCTAGATAACCTGTGCTTATGAGGAATTCTTTTACTATTTCTCCTCCAACAAATTTAAAATTATTTTTAAATAGTTTATTCCATTCTTCAAGTGTTTTTGGATGGTTAATGTCTAACCAATTTTTAAATGATTTATATTTGTATTATAATAAAAATATAACAACTAAAAAAGAAATTTGTCTAATAGAATTAGAATCTTATAACCACATAACCCTACTCTAAGTGGTACATTTCTAAATTTAGAAAAAGAAATAAACATTATACTATAGTCATTAGGAAGGTACACTATGATATATAATATAAATATATATACAACATATGTTAATGTGGAGTAATATTTTTTTATTAAAATAAATAAAAATACTTAATACTTATTTAGTAATTCCTTAATATTTGACAAAAAAAAGAATTATCATAAAATTAAAAGAAACTAATATATGAATAAAATAATTGCAATCGATGGGTCTACCGCTTCAGGTAAGGGCACTTTAGCAAAAAAATTAGCAAAGCATTTCGAGTTACCATATCTAAATACAGGCGGTCTATACAGAGCTGTCGCATTAAAAATGATGCTAGATAATAAATCAGATTTTAATGATAAAAATGAAGTTATAGATATATTAAGATATGTAGATTTTTCCAATCTGGAAAATCCAGATTTATACACAGAAAATGTTGGCAATATTGCTTCTAAAGTATCTGTTATACAGGAAGTTAGAGATTTTCTTTTTAAATATCAACATGATTTTGCATATCAAACTAGAGGTGCTGTTTTAGATGGCAGAGATATCGGAACTGTAATTTGTCCAGATGCTAGTTTTAAATTTTTTATAGTAGCAGATGTTGAAGAAAGAGCTAAAAGAAGACATAAAGAAATGTTAGAAAAAGATTTTGAAGTTGACTATAACGAAATTTTAACTAAACTAGTGAATAGAGATAAAAGTGATAAAGAGAGAGCTAATTCTCCTTTAAAAAAAGCTGATAATGCTATTGAGGTTGATACAACTAATATGAGTAAGGATCAGGTATTTGAGTACGTTTTATCTTTTATTAAATTTTAACAACTATAGAAATATTAGGGGTTTCTATAAGCTTTTGTTGTTTTATTAACCACCCTATAAATTTTAAAATGATAGATTTTGATTTTGAAGATTTTGAAAAGTTATTGGATCAATATGATTCAGAAATAGTTATTTACAATGAAGGAGATATAGCTTCTGGAACTGTCATAGATATAGATAATAAAACTGTAACAGTTGACATTGGTGGTAAAACAGTTGGTTATGTACCAATTTCTGAATTTGGTGATGAAAAAATTGAAGTTGGTAATACCGTTGAAGTATATATAGAAAAAGTTGAAAACAAAAAAGGTGAATTAATCGTAAGTAGGGAAGATGCTCGAAAATATCAAGGTTGGAATAATTTAAAAAAGTGTTTAGCTGAAAATAAAACAGTTGATGGTAAAATACTCGGTAAAGTTAAGGGTGGTTTTGCTGTAGAAATAGGTGATATAATTGCATTTCTTCCTAAAAGTCAAGTTGATACGGCTATATTGGCAAACACAGAAGATTTTGTCGGTAAAAGTGAACAATTTATGGTTCTAAAAATAGATGATGCTAGAGGTAATGTTGTCGTTTCCAGACGCGCTATTCTTGATGAACAAAGAAGCAAAGAAAGAGAAGAGATACTATCTAAAATTAAGGTTAATGATGTCATGAAAGGTATAATTAAAAATATAACTGATTATGGCGCATTTGTTGATTTCGGTAGTTTTGACGGCTTATTACATTTAACAGATATATCATGGTGTAGGGTTAGACATCCATCTGAATTATTAAAAATTGGACAAGAAGTAGAAGTTCAGGTTATCAAATATGACGAAGAAACTAAAAAAGTTTCTCTAGGTATGAAACAATTACAGGAAAATCCTTGGGAAACTATAGAGCAAAAATACCCAGTTAATTCCATTGTTAAAGGTCATGTAACAAATATAGCACAATATGGTGTATTTGTTGAAATAGAAAATGGTATTGAGGGTTTGGTACACATATCAGAGATAAGTTGGCTGAAGAACAATGTTTCACCTATGAAAATGTTTACAATAGGTCAAGAAGTTAATGTTATGATTCTCGATATCAGCACAGAACACCATCGTATTTCACTTGGTATTAAACAATGTGGAAATAATCCTTGGAAAGAATTTTCCGATAAACACGAAGTTGGGGATATCGTTGAAGGTACAATTAAGAATACAACTGACTTTGGTTTATTTGTTGAATTTGAATCTGGCATAGATGGTTTAGTACACATGTCTGATTTAGATTGGAATGATCCAGAAGGAAAAAATACCATTAAAAATTATAAGAAAAACGAAAAGATAACAGTAATGTTACTCGGCATGAGTTATGAACAAGAGAGAATTTCACTTGGCGTTAAACAAATGTCTAGTGAAGACTTTAAGAAAGACATACAAAAACTCACTCGCGGTTATAGAACTCCTTGTGTTATAAAAAATGTAAGAAGAGACTTCATGGAAGTTGAGATAGACTTAGGTTTAAAAGGTATTGTAAAGAGAATAGATATTTCTTCCGAAAAGAAATATCAAAAAACTGACTCATTTAAGATAGGAGATAAAATTGACGTTAATGTTATAAATTTTGACCCTAAAACTGGAAAGTTGATGCTTGCAGTAAAAAGTCTTGATGATGTTGAGAAAAACAATCCTCAAGAAGAAGAAGATGAAGAATTTGATATTGAACAATATATGAATACAGGTACAAGTACGACACTTGGTAGTGTATTTGGTAATATGTTCAATAAATATTAAACAAAAGGTTCACTGCACGATTTTTCGTGCAGTGTAAATTAGTAATTATGAAAAATGATAATTTTTTAGTTATTCAAGATTTTAAGAAAAAAATATTAAGTTGGAGAATTGTAACATTTTTTTGCCTAATATCTATTATACTAATCTCAGCTCAAAATATTTTTAATAAAAAAAAAGTAAAATTCAAAAACGAATATGTTGCTAGAATATCAATTAAAGATATAATAAAAGCAGATAATTTCTCAAGTAAAAGACTCAAAGAACTTGAAAAAGACGATGTTGTTGGTATTATACTTGATATAGATTCGCCTGGTGGAGAAGTTGTAGCCAGTGAAAGGCTTTACTTATTTTTTAAAAACTTATCAAAGAAAAAACCTGTAGTTTCGGTAATAAGCAGCTGTGGTGCATCCGGAGCATATATGATAGCTATGGCTAGTGACTATATAATAGCAGCAAATACAAGTATTGTGGGATCAATAGGTGTTATACTGGAAACAGAGGAAATCACAGAATTAGCTGATAAAATCGGAGTTAAATTTACAAATTTTAAAAGTTCACCATTAAAGGCATCTCCTAATATGTTTGAAAAAATAACACCAGATGTTGAAATGGTTACCAATCAACTAATAGAAGATATATATGATTATTTTCTTAATATTTTCATTGAAAGAAGAAATATAAAAGCTATCGAAGCTCAAGAAATAGCGAATGGGCAGATATATACTGGTAGACAAGCTTTAGAATTTGGCTTAATTGATAAAATAGGTACCGAAGATGATGCAATAGAATATTTAAAAGATAATAAGGTAGATATGGACGAAATAGAAATAATTGATTATGATATTAAATGCAGTAATAGTTTTATATCTTCAGTAAAAAAAGATTTATTTGGTATAACTAACGGTTTATTTAGAAATAAACCAAACATTATGGCTATTTATAGATAACATATTAAAATTTTATTAACAAACTTTATGTGAAATTATGTTTATAAAAAATATAAAAATTGGAAAAGACGTCCCTGATAATGTTAATGTTATAATAGAAGTTTCAGCTAACTCAAGTCAACCAGTCAAATATGAATTAGATAAAGAGAGTGGGGCTCTATTTGTTGACAGGTTTATAGCTACACCTATGCATTATCCTTGTAATTACGGTTTTATTCCTAACACCCTATCTGATGATGGAGATCCTATAGATGTTCTAGTTATCACAGAATATCCTATAGAAAGCGGTTGTGTAATACCATGTAAACCTATAGGTGTTTTAATAATGGAAGACGAAAAAGGTGGTGATGAAAAAATCATAGCGGTTCCACATGAAAAAATGAATAGTGAATATTCTAAACTTAATGAAATAGATGATATACCTGAAATTTTGTTAAATAAAATTAAACATTTCTTTGAACATTATAAAGATTTAGAAAAAGGTAAATGGGTAAAGGTTTCCGGTTTTAAAGGCTCTACAGAAGCTAAAAGTAAAATCATAGAAGCAGTTAAAAGGGACGAAATAATTAATTAATACAGCATGCAAGAAGATCTTGCAATATTATTAGAGTGGTTTGAAGCTAACGGAATTTCTGAACTATTCAATGAAAATATCAATCATGAAAGTATGATTGACAATATGTCTGATGCAATAGAAATTAATCATGTTCCAAAAGATATTTGTAGTGTTGTAGACGCATTAGTGAAACAACAAAACAGTATTAATAAAACAAATTCAATTTTTGGTGACAATGAACAAATCAGAGAATTTGCTAACAGAGTTAATAATATTGATGGTATAGTAAATTTTGCAAATAGCTTTTCTGGCTATGAAAATTTTAGAAAAACTGCAAATAATACCATAATATTAGATGGAAATCTTAGTTCACAATTACTCGTAATTAATGATATGCCAGACACTGAAGACGATAATTCTAACGAAATATTCAGTAGCAATAGTGGTAAATTATTAAAAAATGTATTTAATTCCATATTTAAGAAAAAAGAAGACATTTGTTTTTTAAACTTATTTTTCTGGAGATTACCCGGAGGAAGGCAACCTATAAAGGAAGAATTAAATTATTGTAAACCATTAGTTGAAAAAATAATAAGCATAATAAAACCAAAATTTATAGTATTTTGTGGTAGTTATGGAGTATCAACATTTTTAGAAAATAATAAAACTATTTTTAATATAAGAGGTAAAATAGTTGAATATACTAATTGTTACATGCAAGATAAAATAAAATCCACAGCCACATACCCCCCTTACCTTTTGTTAAAAAATGGAATTAAGAAAAAGGATTTTTGGAACGACATTCTATTTATTTACAACTGTATAAACAATCTATAAAACATGTTTGAAGAACTGGAAAAAATAATAGGATATAAATTTAAAGAAGAAAAACTTCTAGAGGAAGCTTTAACACACCCAAGTACATCTCATAATAAAGGGCAAAAAAGATTTAATTATGAGAGACTAGAGTTATTAGGTGATTCTGTATTATCATGTGTAATAATAAACTATCTTATAAAGAAATATAAAAACGAGACTGAAGGCCAACTCTCAAAAAGAAAGGCTTTTTTAGTTTCCAAACAAACAATATCAGATATCTCTAGAAAACTAAATATCGGTGATTTCATGATATTAAGCAAAGGAGAAGAGCAGTGTGGAGGCAGGAATAATATTAATAACCTGGAAAATGTTTTGGAAGCAATAATAGGTGCTGTTTTCCTAGATTCCGATTTTGTGACAACACAAAAATTTGTGCTGGATATTTGGTCTAGATTTGACGAATGGACGGTCAATATACCAATAGACCCAAAAACCGAATTGCAAGAATGGACTCAAAAACATTTTAAAGTACTACCAAGTTATAAATTACTAAAATCAAAATTAGAATCATTCACTGTTGAACTATCTATACCAAATTACGATCCAATAACCTTTACAGGAACATCAATAAAAGAAACAGAGTTTAATTTAGCTAGAATAATGCTTGAAAATATTAAATCACACAAATAAACTTACACATATTACATCACATATAACACTACAATGATAAATCCATCCAAACTAAACAACGGAATTACTTTTGTACACGATTTCATGCCAGATGTAGAAACGGTATCGATAAAAATAACCGTAAAAACCGGTTCAAGAAACGAAACTATAGAAAATAATGGAATATCACATTTTTTGGAACATATGGCTTTTAAAGGCACAACAAACAGAAATGCAAAACAAATAGCATTTGATTTTGAATCAATAGGAGCTGATTTTAATGCTTATACTTCAAAAGAAGTAACATCATATTACAGTAAAACATTAAAAGAATACGCCGAAAAGTCCTTAGAAATTCTTGTAGATATGTTTGAAAATTCAGTTTTTGATGAAGAAGAATTAGAAAGAGAGCGAGGAGTAATTCTTCAGGAATTAGCTATGACAAATGATACACCAGATGATATCATTTATGATTATTATCAAGATACAGCATTTAGTAAACAGGCATTTGGAAGAAGTATAATTGGTACAGCTGATAATATTAAACGTTTTAGGAAAGAGGATTTTCTAAATTATATGAAGGAAAATTACATAGCTGAAAATATAATATTGAGTGTTTCCGGTAATATTAATTACCAAGAAATGGAAGATTTGGCCAATAAATATTTTTCAAAAAATAATAACAATAAACAAAAACAACTTGAAAAAGCAAAATATACTGGTGGCTGTTTTAAAAAAGAAAAAGATTTGGAGCAAGTTCAATGTATATTAGGTTTTGAAGGTCTGGCTGCCAATGATAATAGAAGATTTGTTATGTCTGTTATGAACCATATATTAGGCTCTGGAATGTCTTCCAGATTATTTCAAGAAGTTAGAGAAAAAAGAGGGCTATGTTACAGTATATATTCATTTAATGATGCTACTTTTGAAACTGGTTCATTTCAGATATATACGGCAGTAGAACCTAATAAAGTTAACCAGGCTATAGTTGCTATAATTGAAGAATTAAAAAATATGACTAATACAGTAAACACTTCCGAACTGGAAAGAGCAAAAGTTAGATTAAAATCGTCTATATTAATGAGCATGGAAAATACGAATTATAGGGCAACTAAAAATGCTAATAATCTTGTTTTTCAAAATAAAATTGAAACACCTAAAGAAATTATTGATAAAGTTAATTCTGTGTCTATAGAAGATGTTGAAAATCTTTTGAAAAAAATAATATCTGGGAAACCAACTCTTGCACTTTATGGTAACATCTCAGATAGTTTGGATTATAAGGATATAAAAATATAGTTTTATAATTAATATTATTGATTTAACAAAAAATTATGTCATCATAAAATTAATTAATCTTTTTAAAAAATGGATAAGCACTACGACGTATTAATAATCGGTTCAGGGCCAGCCGGATGTACAACAGGGATATACACCACAAGAAGTGGCCTAAAAACTGCTATATTTACTGGTTCCAGCATTGGTGGACAATTAACTATAACAACCGATGTAGAAAATTTTCCTGGTTTTCCAGAACCAATAAATGGTTTAGAACTAACAAACAAAATTTTAAAACAAGCAGAAAATATTAGTACTGAAATAATATATTCAACCATAAATAGCGTAGATTTTGATAAAAGGCCTTTCGTATGTACTAACGACGAAGAAACATATACTGCTGATAACATTGTTATAGCAACTGGTGCAAAAGCAAAATGGCTCGGTTTAGAAAGCGAAAAAAAATTCACAGGTTTCGGAGTATCAGGCTGTGCTACCTGTGATGGCAATTTTTTTAGAAATCAGCCAGTAGCTATTGTTGGTGGAGGAGATACAGCTGGTACAGAAGCTTTGCACATGGCAAATATAGCTTCAAAAGTTTATTTAGTATATAGAAAATCTAATCTTATAAGAATGCAAAGTACTATAGCTAATCAAGTTCTAAGTAACAATAAAATTGAAATAATATTTGATAGCGAAATAGATGAAATTTTAGGAACAGAAAAACCAATTTCTGTTGAATCAATAAGAATTCTTAACAATAAAACAAAATTAAAAAGTACAATTAGTGTTAAAGCTGTTTTTATTGCAATAGGTAGAAAACCAGAAAGTGATATTTTTAAAAATACTAAATTAGATATTAATAAATCAGGCTATATAATAACACAACCTAATAGTTCAAGAACAAACATAAAAAATGTATATGCAGTTGGAGATGTTACAGATAAAAAATTTAAACAAGCAGTTATAGCAGCTGGTTTTGGAGCAATTGCAGCACTAGAAATAGAAGAGGATAGAAATGAAATTTAGAAAAGGTATAGGCGCTATAATACTTGACAAAAATGATAACATCATAGCTTTCCAAAGAAGTGATTATAGAGATAATTGGCAAGAACCTGAAGGTGGTATAGAAGAGAATGAAACACCATTGGAAGCGTTAAAAAGAGAATTAAAAGAAGAAGTAGGACTTGAAGAGACTAATTATGTTATTCTAAAGAAAACTAAAAAATTTTTTAGATATTCTTTTGATAAACAATTTATGGGTTTTGACGGACAAGAGAAAAAATTTTTCCTTGTAAAATTACTACATGAACCACATTTCACATTTAATAATAAAGAAGATGAGATAGAATTTTCTGATTTTAAAAGTATGAATTCCAAAGAATTAATACGTTTAGCTCCAAAATTTAAAGAAAAAATGTACGCCAAGATTATAAAAGAATTTAATTTGGATTAAATTAATATAATAAATACCTGGTGGGTCTGGGTGGACTTGAACCACCGACCTTTGCTTTATCAGAACAACGCTCTAACCACCTGAGCTACAAACCCTATTTATATTATTAATATATTTTCTAACATTTAAAAATGCAATGTAGATTATATTCAATATTATACGAAATATGCTAGATATTCTCAATTGAAATTAATAATTATTTATAATACTATAATTAAGTGTTATTAATAACTTTTAAAAAATGAAAAACGAAAATAATTCTTGTTCTATAAAAAATATGTCTCCAGAAATAAAAACAGCATATTTTTTGATAATTTTACTATTTGCTATGTGTATATTTATCTGGGTTAAAACAGGTAAAGCTAATAATGATGATAATATAGCTAAGTGGATTGACAAAAATCCAAAAGCTATAATTGACTCAGTTCAAAAATTTGCTGAACAACAACAAGTTGAATCACAAAGAAAACACCAAGAAAATTTAGATAAAAATGTTAAAAATAATCTTGATAAAATCTTGGATGAAGAAAATACAGGTGTTCACAATCCAAAAGGAAAGAAAACTATAGTTGAATTTTATGATTATAATTGTGGTTATTGTAAAATGGCATCTGCTGCTATTGCAAAAGTTGTTAATGATGATAAAGATGTAAAAGTTCTTTTTAGAGAACTACCTATATTTGGTGGTGTATCTGAATTAGCTGCAAAATATTCCATTGCTATAGCTATTTCTGAATCTAATAAGTTTCTTGCTTTCCATGAAGCTCTAATGGAAGGTGACGCTCATAGTGAAGAAGGTATTAAAGAGGCTGTAAAAAAAGCTAAAGTAAATTTAGATAAAATTCTTAAAGTTATGAAGTCTAAATCAGAAGAAATAGAAAAAAGGATAGAAGATAATAAAAGACTAGCTAATGAAATAGGTATCCAAGGAACACCAGCTCTTATGATCGGAGATGAGTTTATTCCTGGTTATGTCGACGCAGAAACAATGAAAGCTAAATTAAGATAGTATATGAAAACTAAAACACTATTAGGGTCATTTTTATTGATATTCTTATTTTCTTGCAGTACAAAAATTGATTTTTTAAGACGTCGAGAAGATTTATTAGAAAGTAAAAATGATCTTGGTAGTGTTCTAGGCTTGAAATATCTAAGATATGCCGACGTATTAGAGAAAAATGATGATAAAAAAAGTGCAAAATATTTTAGCGATTTGGCTATAGATGCAGCTTTTTATGGAAAATATGGGAAAGAATTTAAAGAAAAATTTTCTGAAAATAATTCAGTTGAACAAATAGCAGATATGTATTTTCTATTCAATTGTTGGTATTATTTTGAAACTAACAATAAAAATCTCGGCGAAGCCACTATATGCAAAAATTCATTTTTAGAACTATACAAACAATTAGAGAGAACTAATAAAAATGCCGTAAATTCTGAAAAAAAAATAGTAAATAACTCTGAGTTCGAAAATTTAGAAGGTCTTTCAAAAAAAGAAGAAATTATATATAAAGAGCTATTAAAAAAACAGAGTATGGACATATTTTTTGATTATGATAGCTTTAAATTGAACGATGAGGCAAATGAAAAAATTAAAGTTCTCTTAAAATATATTAATAATCTTAAGACAAGTTATAAAGTATCTGTTATAGGCCATGCAGACAGGATAGGTAAACCAATATATAATAACAATATAGCAATAAAAAGAGCAAATGTTGTTTTTAATGCGCTGGTAAAAAATGGCATTCCAAGAGACTCTATTAATGTTAAAAGTTATAGCTCAAAGTCTCCAAAAGTTATAACTAAACAAAAAGACAAAAACCAGCTAAATAGACGAGTTGAAATTATTTTAGATCTTGACTACAAACAAAATGATGTAATTCCTCAACCTATAAAGGTTATAAAGAAATAAGGCAAATTAGTAAAGAAATTAATATAGCAGGCACAAAAGGAAATTTTTCTACATCATTGTTTCTATTAAAATTTCTAAATAAATAAAATGTCATTATTCCACTTAAACCAGTAATAATCAAAAATTTTGGCAAATTTTCTAATCTTAGAATTAGACCACATATTGAAAACAATACCTTATCAGCATCACCAACAAATTCACTACTTTTTAACTTCTTCAGAAAAACTACACATAAACATATAATAATATAATATAAAATAGAGCAAAATATTGAAAATAATGGATCTATTGGATTAAATAATATAAATAATACTGCACAAAAACCAAGATATACTTGCAGATATATTGGTACAACCATATATTTAATATCTATAAAATATATAGCCAGAATAGATATTATTATCAATATTGCAAATATATATTTTAGAGAAAAACCATAAATAAAATATGATATACCAAATAAATTAGCACACAATATTTCCAGTACTAATTGTTCAATAGATAACTTTTTGCTACAGTATGGACATAAACCTTTCTGAACGATAAAAGATATTATTGGTATAGTTTCAATTTTATTAAATTTAGTCTGACAATATTGGCATTTTGATCTTTTTACAATTAGTTCTTTAATATTTGGTATTCTGTCATCATTATTCAAAAATGATATTAAATTACCAATGTAGGCACCTATACAAATGAAAGTTAAAGATATAATAAAATTTATCAACATAACTTAAATCCCCCAAAGTTTATAAATTACTATAGCTGCAGCTACTGATACATTAAGACTTTCAACATCATCACTCATGGTTATTTTACATAACATATCGCAACTTTTTTTCACAAGTGATCTTATCCCGCTACCTTCATTTCCTATAACTATACCTATATTATTGCTATCGTTTAACATTTTTATATCATTTCTAGCTTCTCCAGCAAGTCCTATTATAAAATAACCAACTTTTTTTAAAGATTCTATTGCATTATTCAAATTTTGAACCTCAATCAAGTTTATAAATTCTGACAAACCAGCTGATGTTTTAGAAATAATAGACATATCTTTTGGACTATTATATTTCGTCTTAATTATATATTTAATATTGAAAGCTAAAGAAGTTCTAATTATAGCGCCTATATTATGTGGGTCTGTTAATTGATCTAAAATAATTATCCTTGGTAGATTGTTTTTATCGGCACATTTTTCATTTATGAAATTCTGAAAATCTAAGTATTTCTGTTTTTTTATGTACCCTATATAACCCTGATGATTAATATCTGGCAACATTTTATTTAATTCAGAATTACTCCTGTTATTTAACAAACCTTTCTTTATAATAAGATTATTTTTTATAATAAAATTTTCCACTTCATTTAAATTTGAAGTATATATTTTTTCAAAATCTGAGCTCCTATTCTTTAGTGCAAGAAAAAATGGATGCTTTCCATAAATTATTGAACTAAAACTATTATTATTTTTCCATCTCTTCATAATCTAAATCTTGTTCTTTATTTTCTTCTTGTCCTTTTACATTATTATTGCTAAGTTCATCATTCTCTATACTTTTTTCTTTTCCTACTTTTATATATAACTCTATTCTCGGATTACTTATAGTTTTTTCCATAAATTCATGAAATTTCTCATCCATAATTTTTTCTAAAATTTCATCTCTTGCTTCTTCATATGGTTTTATGTTTATTTTTCTTGAATCATCTACTTTAATTATGTGCCAACCTTCCGATGTTTTTACAGGTCTTGACATTTCGCCAACCTTCAACATAAATGCAATCTCTGCAAACTCCTGAACGGCTATTTCTTCTTTAAGAACATATCCTATACAACCACAATTTTTAGCACTTTCTTCGTCTAGAGATTTTTTCTCTGCTAAATTTTCAAAATTATTTCTAGCAAGTGCTAAACTTCTAATTCTATTAGCCTCATCTTCAGTTTCTACAAGAATATGACTTATTTTTCTTTCTTCCTTATCATTCAGGGCCTCAACTAAACTATCATATCTTTTTTGAATTTCTTCTTCTTTTATATTATTAAATATTCTTTCTTGTAAATATTTTTCTCTTATTAATCTTTCATAATACTCTCTAGCAAGAAATTTAATATCATTATCTCTATTTAATTTAATTTTTTTGGCTAATTTATTTATTCTTTTGTCAAGATAAACTTCAAGTAATACAGCCTTTATTTCATTATCATTTAAGTCGTCTATTTTTAAATCATTCATACCATATTGATCTATAATTGCAGATAATCTAGTTTCAAGATTCTTTTCATAAACTTTAGTTCCATTTACTTTTGCTATTAATTTGCCTTTATTAATAAAATGGTATTTTTTATAATGTAAATAACACAAAAATGACACAATAATTAAGAAGAGTACTAATACTATTATAACAATTTTTTTTATAAGTATTTTTTCATCTTTTCTCATATATTTATCTTGTTAAATCATAAATTGTTTCTCTAAGTTTATCCAAACCATATCCTTTACTGCTACTAACAATCAAAATTTCATTTTTAATAAAACTATATTTCGCAACTTCAAGTCTAACCACTTCAAGAGTTTTTTCAACATCATTTTTGTTAACTGTATCAATTTTTGTAATAACTATTTGGCACAAAATATTAAACTCTTTCAAAATCTGAATAAAATCAAAATCAATAGTTGTAATTCCTCTTCTAACATCAAGTAATAAGAATAAAACTTTAAGTTTTTTATCAAATAATAAATAATCTACAATCAGATTATGCCATTTTTTTCTTTCTGCTTCACTAGTATTAGCAAAACCATAGCCAGGCATATCAACTAAAACTAAATTATTATCAATTTCAAAAAAATTTATTTCTCTTGTTCTTCCAGGCATTTTAGAAGTCTTCGAAACTTTGCTATTATTTAGAGCATTTATAAGACTTGATTTACCAACATTTGACCTACCAATAAAAGCAATATTATAGGATGATTTTGTATAAAATTGACTTTTATCGGCAGCTCCAAGAATAAATTTAGGCTTATTTTGCAGGAAATAATTATCTATTTTTTTATTCATTTTTAAGCCTCATTTAACATTTCCTCAGTAAGGCCATATTTATCAAGAATATCTTTTATTATTTTTTCAGTCTCTTGAATTTTTTCAGGTTTCCTTGTTGAATATGCATTTTTTCTAGCAGTTTCTATTTTTTTCTTTAAAGCTCTTTTTTGTTCCATTATCTTCTCTTCAGTATCATCTATAGCCTCTTTAACTTCTTCTTCACTAGGTTCTTCAGGTTGTCTTTCTGAATTAGCAGCTATTATATTAACACATTCTGAAAAAAATGTTGAAAAATCAACCTGTCTTTTAACTACTTTTTGATCGTAGTTAATTGTATCATCTTGACTATCATATACGTCAGTTTCATAATAACCACGATTCTCTATTACGTTATTCTTTACTACATTCTTAGGTTGCTTATTTCTCAAAACTTCTCTAAAATGTTGCATTCTAGCCTCCAACATTTTCTCTCTTTTTTTTGCATATTCAGTAGTATCACCAACATCGGATTTCTTAAATAAAATATGTAATAATGTTAACGAACATAAAGTATTGACGGCTATTATAATTATTACTTCCAATAAAAATTGGTAACTAAATCTACTAAAACAAATAGCAAGTAAAAAGAAATTTATACCATAGATATTTAATATATTTGTTACATGTAATAAAATTCCTATATTATTAGAATATCTCAATAACAATACAAAGCCAGAAAAAAGAAACAACATTGATATAATAAGAAAAAAATAACTTATGTATAAACTCATTGGTTTGTACTCTCCTCAATTTTTTCAAACATTAAAAACACTAAAAAATTAAAAAGTATCATTATTAAAATAAAAACCGTCACATTATCCCATTTTAAAAAATATGTTGCATACGATAAAATTAAAGTAATTATAATATTTATTATAGTATATAAATACATTGTTGCATTCTTTTTAGACTTATCTCTTGTCAATTTAAAAAAAAGCATTAATACAAGAATAAAAGAAAAAAACATAACTATTCTCATCATAGCTACCAAACTAATTTTTCATCATACATTTTATAACTTAAATTCGCAAACTCATCATAAATAACATTTCTTGTATATTCATCTAAATTTATTGAATGTATCTTTATATTCTTGTTATCAATCAAAGAAATAATTATATCTGAACTGATATTTATGCAATTACAAATTATAGCATTCTCATTCCAATTATTAGTGTCTATTTCCATACTATCAACAACAGTTGATAAAGTAACATTTGATATAGTTAATCTAATGGTGTAAAATATATTTTTGAAAAATCTCACTAAGAAATTATTAATAATTTTTTTATACACAATAGATTGAAATAACATAGCCTCATTATTTGGATATATTAAACATGCTCTTAGTAAAATAACCGTAACTAAAATTGATATTGAAAAACTTATCCAGATACTAGACATAGTCAATACACCATCTAAAAACAACAGTATAAAACTTAAAGAAAAAGTCTCGATAAAAATAGATATGAGAACTAACATTTGTATTTAAATTTAAAAAATGCAGCCTATTATTTATTTATAATAATATTTAAAAAATTTATTACAATAATATAAATGGCAATTCCTAATAATAATTTTAAAACTCTTTCAAAAAGAAGTTTGTCCAGACTTATGGCATGCCAAGCTTTGTGCATGTACTATGATAAAAATAATGAAAATAAAGATGTAAATTTTATTTTAGAAGCAATATCCCAATATTATATTAAAAATACATTTCTAGACAAATCCAAAAAAAATAGATACATTGATGTAAAAGACAGTGAATTTACTATAAATTTAATAAATGGAGTAATAGATAATTACCAAGAATTTGATTTAATTATAGAGAAGTTTTTGCAAAAACAAGATACTACACAAACCCTTGATGATGTTATATTACAATCATTTAGATTAGCTACTTTTGAATTAATAAATCACTTAGATACAGATAAAAACGTTATAGTAAATGAATATGTTGATATAGTCGCAGAATTTTATGATGGTGCATATATTACATTTGCAAACGGTATCTTAGATAATATAGCATTGTATATTAGAGACAAAAAAATTAAAGAATTAAATAATTCAGAAAATATTAAAATTGTACCTAAAATAACTAAAAAACCAAAATTAAGAAGAGTACTTTCTTTGAAAAAGTAAATTAAATTTAATATTTAGCACTAAAACTAAAATTATTTACATGACATATTGCGATAGCCAGAGCATCAGCTTCATCTTCAGTTTTTAAATTGACAGCCGGAAGCAAACATTTTATCATCATACCAATTTGAGCTTTAGTAGCTTTACCAACACCAGTGACACTTTTTTTTATTGTATTTGGTTTGTATTCATATACTGGTATATCTTTAAGACCGGCACATAGTATTGCCGTACCCCTAGCTTGACCTAACTTTAACGAACTCATAGGATTATTATTAACAAAAGTTTCTTCTATAGAGAAAAAATCTGGTTTATAAATATCCAGAATATCGGAAAGTTTACAAAAAATATTTTTTAACCTTTGATCAATCGAAATTTGTGAACTTGTAACAATTGTACCACTGGCAATATATGATATTGTACCATCCTTATATTTAACTACACCATAGCCAGTTTTTATTAAGCCAGGATCAACACCTATAACTATCATATTAAAAATTCATATTCATAAAATTATCCAAAGTATGTTCGCTGTTATAATTCTTTTCATTTGTATCATTATCATTTTTATTTTCACTCTCATCTTCTTTATCTTCTTCATTTCTATCATCAGAATTACTACCATGATTTATTATATAATCCAAATTTTCCGCTTCATTCACAGAATCAATATCTATACCAAACTCATTTAACATTTCATCTTCATTTTCATTTTTCTTAGGCATATCACCTACATCTGTTTTAAAAGCTTCCAATATTATACTATTCTTATTAGAAGCAAGAGTTGGTTCTTTGCCAGTAGAAACATCTATTTTTTTAAAAGTTATATTACCAGGGATTCTAAAAGGAGTTGAAGGTTTATCAGCCAATATAGTTTTCATGGCTTCAGTAAATGTAGGAGCAGCCGCTCTAGAACCTGTTTCGTTTTCACCAAGAGATCTATTATCGTCAAAACCTATATAAACACCAACAACAAAATCTGGAGAAAAACCTATAAACCACGCATCTCTAAAATCATTACTTGTACCAGTTTTTGCACCAACTGGTTTACCTATATTTCTAGCCCTCCAAGCTGTACCATATTTTACAGCACCTTCAAGTATATACGTTATTTGATATGCACTAGCTGAGTCTGTAATACTTTCGCGACCATCTTTTAAAAATGGTACTTCAATATTTTGTATATCTTTGCCTTCCTTAACAATACAATTCTCACACATCCTTTTATCCCTCCTAAAGATAGTTTTACCATATTTATCATGTATCTTTTCAATATTCTCTACATCAATATGTTTACCACCATTTATTAACATAGCATAAGCTTTAACCATATCTATGAGATGAGTTTCCAACGAACCTAAAGTAACAGAATACACTCTTTTTGGCCTATTATTTATACCAAACTTTTTTATAGTTTGTGTAATTTTTCTAAGACCAATTTGCTCTGACAATCTAACGGTAGACACATTATATGAACTTTGTAAAGCTCTTCTCAAAGTCACTAATCCATGAAATTTATTATCAAAATTTCTTGGCCTATATAAAGGCAAATTGTTACCCTGAAATAAAGCAATTTCCTCATCCATTATAGTGTCAGCTGGAGTATAACCATCCTCAAAAGCTGTTAAATATACAAATGGTTTAATAGTTGATCCAGGTTGTCTTTTTGCTTGAGTAGCACGATTAAATGTAATTTCTGAATCTATATAACCACCTACCATTCCCAATATTCTACCATTATGCGAATCTATAGCTACAGCCGCACCATTTACTATTGGAGTTTGTTTCAATGTGTATCCACTATTCTTAGTTTCTTCCACAAAAATAACATCACCAACTTTTAAATTTACATCTTTAACTGAACTTATCTTATGTATAATCTTTATCTCATTACCATTTGAATCTACTTCTGTTACATCAATTAATGCTGAACCTATAGCCCATTTAATATCATCCAAAACAATATAGCTTTTTTTTATCTCAACATTATCAATAGTCATAACTTCGTCATATTCATATATTAATGTTTCTTCGTTTTTTAGTAGACCTACGATAATTTTTTGATTAACAGTATCAAAATCAAGTACAACAGCCCTCTTCCAATTTTGACGATAATATTCTTTTATTTCAAATTCTTTTAAAAGTTGTGGCCATTTTTCTGTAAAGTCATTTTTATTTTCAAATATATTTCCAAGTGCACCTCTATAACCATGACGTTTATCATATTGTTCTAAACCATCTTTCAACGCCTTGTCTAATGATTTTTGCACAAGTGGATCTATAGTACTTGTTATAACAAAACCATCCTTCATCAAGGATTCTTCATCAAATTTACTAATAACATTTTTTCTAACTTCTTCTATAAAAGCCCCATAATTAAAATAGTTATCACTTTTAGCTCTTTTTCTCAAATCTATTTTATTACCTAAGGCAATATTAAGTTGCGCTTTACTAATATGACCATCCTTTTCCATTCTCTTTAGAACCCAATTTCTTCTACTAATTGCTCTATCATAGTTAGTTATTGGGTTAATTTTACCTGGTGCCTTTGGCATAGCTGCCAAAAGTGCAGCTTCTTCAATTGCAAGTTCATCTAGAGATTTATTAAAATAATTTAAAGCTGCAGATGCTACACCATACGAATTATTTCCTAAGAAAATGTGATTTAGATAAAATTCCAATATTTTTTCCTTACCAAAATCCCTTGTTATCCTCAAAGATAGTATAGCCTCCTTCATTTTTCTTTGTAACGTTCTTTTATTACTCAACAACATATTTTTCACAACTTGTTGTGTTATAGTAGAACCACCACGAAATTGTAAACCAATAAAATATGCGTATACATTATATACAAAAGCTGATATAATTGATTCAAGGTCAAGTCCCTTGTTTCTATAAAAATTTTTATCTTCAGCAGATATAAAAGCATTCTTTACAATTTCAGGTATATCTTCAATTGAAACAAACAATCTTTTTTCACTCGCATACTCTTTCAAAAGAATACCATTACTACTATAAACTCTACTAGTCACTGGTGGTTGATAATCTTCAAGTTTTGAATGCCTTGGAAGATTTACACTATAGTATGCAAAAATTATACATACAGTGACTATACAAAATACTGCAAAAAAACATAATATTTTTAAAAAAGTCTTAAATAATCTTTTTATTTTCATAAAAATCATCTCTTTCAAGTTCAAAAAACTCTAAGTCTTCCCCAAATTCTTTTTTAGTGTATAAATATCTAAAACCAAGCTTATTCAAAATCCTAATTGAAGCTATATTAGCCGACATCGCAGATGTTTCAATTTTCTGAACATCATTAAAATTATCAAACACATAATTTACAACTAGGTTACAAACTTCAGTTCCTATGCCGTTTCCCCAATATTTCTTTTTAAATGCATAGCAAAAATTATTGCTATTATTCCAGCATTTTAAAACGCCACATTGGCCTAAAAATTCGTTCGATCTATTATTGTATATAGCCCAATAACTATAGCCATATTGCTCCTGTGCGTATGTTATATCATTATATTTCTCTATACATTCTCTGAAAGTTTTAGGTTTTCCACCATTGTGGTTAACATATTTAGAAACTATCGGATCCTGATTTAATTGGCAAAAATCATCAAAACTACTCATATCAAAAATTTCTACGCTATATCTATCGGTTTTAAATATACATCTACGCTCTTCCATAGGCATCCTCATACCTGATTATATCATCTTCTTCTAAATAATTCCCGTACTGAATCTCTATAAAAACCAAATCTTTATCTGTATCATTAGATATCCTATGTTTTGAATATCTAGGAATAAAAAGATAATCGTTTTCTCTGAGAAAAAAATTATCATTATTAAATTCAATAGTTCCTTCACCTGAAACAACTATCCAATGTTCATCCCTTCTGCTGTGCGACTGTAGAGATAATTTTTCTTTTTTAAAAATAGTTATTTTCTTTACCTGATACTTACCAGACTTAAGTATAATTTCAAAAGTGCCCCAAGGCCTATTAAACAAATTATTTTTCATAAAAAATCATTATTTTTCTGTTCAATAAATAATTTACAAACATTCCTCATTAAATAAGATACAGTCATAAGACCTATTCCACCTGGAACTGGACTAAGAAATATATCCATATCTTTAACATTTTCCAAATCAACATCTCCTGAAATGTTATTATCAATCGACCTACTTATACCTACATCTATTACTATTGCTCCATCTTTAAACATTTCTTTTTTCAAAAACTTTGCTTTTCCAATTGCACTAATTACTATATCGGCATTTCGAGTTATATATTTTAGATTATTAGTTTTACTATGTGCTATTGTTACTGTACAATCTTCCTTAAGAAGTAAATGTGCAAGTGGTTTGCCAACTAAGTTAGATCTTCCAATAACAACAGCATTTTTACCTTCTAAATTCTGACATACACTTTTTAAAACATCTATACAAGCGTTAGCTGTACACGGTAAAATAAAATCATCAAGATTATCATCTTTGCCTAAATTAAATAACTTAGCTACATTTCCTGGATTAAAACAATCGGCATCTTTTTCAGGACTTATAAACTCTTTAATTTTTTCTTCATTTATATGTTTAGGCAGCGATAATTGTACTATAACAGCATTTATATCAGAATCAGAATTTATTTCTTTTAATAGTTTAATTAATTCATCTTCAGAAGCTTTTTCTTTAAGCTCATATTTTATAAAATTAATACCACATTTTTGACAAGCCAACTCTTTATTTCTGACATAAACTTGACTGGCATATACATCTCCGACAACAACAATGGCTAAAGTTGGTGTTTTCTGTCCATTAAGACTATCTGTAAATTTTTTAATATCATTCCTTACAGAGTTTGAAAGATTCTTACAATCTATAAATTTCATATTTTGTCCCCATTAAAACAATTCTTTAAGACAACATCATAAAATTGGTGTTCTAATCCAGAGACACTTGGACTAGACGAAAATATCCAGCCATAG
>CASFUN010000055.1 GCA_949298005.1 uncultured Alphaproteobacteria bacterium
ACTATAATTGCAAAAAATATCAATGATATTGAACTATCTAATGATTCTATAAAAGTTGGTTGTGGTATTTTAAATTCAGCATTATTTAATTTTACTAAAAAGAATGAAATTGGTGGTTTTGAATTTTTAGGGTGTATACCAGGGACTGTTGGTGGAGCATGTATAATGAATGCAGGATGTTATGGATCAGAAATTAAAGATATATTAAGATATATAGAAGCTGTAGATTTTGATGGTAATTTAGTCAAGTTATTGGGTGATGATTTTGGCTTTAGTTACAGATCAAGTTTAATACAGAAAGATTTAATATTATTAAATGCAATTTTTGATACATCGAATAAAATGAATGCTGATAGCATAGAAAACAAGTTTAGGACGATGTTTGAAAAGAAAATTTCTACTCAGCCAGTTTCTGAGAAAACTTGTGGTTCTACATTTAAAAATCCGACTAATATTCCTGCTTGGAAGGTTATACAGGATATTGGTTTTCAAGGAATTGACTTTGGCGGTGTTAAGTTTTCAGAGAAACATGCTAATTTTTTAATAAATTTTGATAATAATAGTTCTAAGAAAATAGAGAATGTTATAAAGAATACTCAGATGAAAGTAAAAGAACTTCTAAATATAGATCTAGAATTAGAAATAAAAATTCTTGGAGATTAACAATATGTTTTTGAAGAAATTAAATAAAATCTTAATATTTGTAACCCTAGTTGTTTTATTTTTAGCTATTTTTATAAGAGTTAAAAAATATAGAATAACAAATTATAAAAGTAACTTTTATAAGGAACTAAATTATTTGATACAGAATAAAGATGTTAAGAAGTTTAATTTTGAAACTATAGAAAATGTTAATGAAAATGATGTAGTTGTATTAAATATTTTTGGTTTAGATGGAGAACTTTTTACCAATAATTTGAATTTATCTAGATATCTATTAAACAAATTCAAAAATGTTGGCATTTATAACATAATTGTTGAAGAAAGCGAAGAAAAATCAAGTTTAGATTTATCTAATTTAATAGATGATAATATAAATGAAATTATTTACAAATATAATATAAATGAACCAACTGTTTATATTAATAAAAGTACTCTAGATAACAATAAGCTTCTGGCAAATAATTTAAACAAAATTCTTATTTTAGATAAAGTATATAATAAAAGGGATATATTGGTTAATGATATAGAAGTTGATGATATTGTTGAAAAGATAAATAATGTGACCTTAAAAAAGGTTTTATTTAATAAAAAAGTTGTGAATAAAAATAAAAAAATAAAAGAAAACGACGAAGATAGTTTTGTATATAAGAATATGACCAAAATGATTTCCTTAGAAAATTTTAACGGTCAAAATGTGCAAATGTTTGCAATACTTGATACGAATACAAAAAATATAATGATAATTAAACCAGATGGAGAGATAAGATATATAATAGATTGTAAAAGTTTTTGTTCTCCAAGTAATATAAAATATTTTGATAATAAACTATATGTCACTGATTCTTGTAATGGTTCTATAGAATATTTTGACTTTAATGATAAAAAATTAAAAGTATTTGTTAAAAATCAAAATCTTATAGGTATTAATGATTTTGAATTTATGAATGAGGATTATGTTTTGGTTTCTAAAATAAAGCCAAATGATAGTCTTGGTATTTTTAACAACAATATCTATACATCTATAACAGACCTATCGGAAAAAAATGATGGACTTGTAGCTATGCCAAAAATAGGTAAGTTTAATGATAAATATTATTATTTTGATATTAATAACAGAATTTTATATTCATTTGATGGCTCTGGGAGTAGTATTGTGACCCAATTAACTGATGAATATTCCGATAAAGTAATTAGTGATTTTTATATTAACTCTGATAGTGATATATATTTTTTATATGAAAATAGCAGTTATGTATTACGTTATTACAATAAAACTTTCAGTGAACAACCTATTGGGAATTGTTTATTTACCATAAATGATTTTCTTATTAGTAAAAATTTATTTTTTAAATTATCAGATAGTTCTTTAGAGATAATTGATATTTATCATAAGGTAAATTCAAAAATAGAACCATTTATTGACAGGAATACTGAAAATTTTGGTGATTTAACTGAACATATTAATTTATATGATGATTTTGACTTTTATGAATTTAATAAAGCTGAGGAAACTTTATTTGATTTTATTGGACTAACTAAAGATATGGTGCTAAAACCTTCATTTCTTATATTTTTGTCTGAGAACAATAGCAAATTAGTTTTAAATAAGGTTGTCTATTGGTCTGATATATATAATGAGACAAATCTTAGTGAGGATATAAAATATATTGTTGGTAAATTGTATTATAAAGATGATTTAGGTAATTTTAGAGTTAAATATATAAACTCGAAAATAAAATTATAATTGTAATTAATATTATACTACCATGGTAAATAAATTATAATATATTCTACTAAAAAAGTAGTTATTTTATTAAGATGTTTAGTATTTTTTTTAAGAAAAAAGAACAAAAAAATAATAGTAAGTTATCTTTATCAAGATCGTATTATCAGGATATAGGTAAAGCTGTTTGGACTGATAGAAATTATGTTCACCTTGCCGAAGAATCATACATTAAAAATGTTATAGCAAATATATGTATAAGTAATTATAACAAAAAGTGCATAGTCAGTAAAAATTCATATAAGGAATAAAAATAATGGAGAAATTGTTGAAAATCATAACATAATGAACTTACTAAAGAAACCTAATCCTTTGTTAGGGCAGACGGATTTTTTTGAGACAATATATGCACATAAACTTATTTCTGGTAATGTATTTATAGAGGCTGTATTTACTAGAAATTATAAATATATTAATCCTCAAGAATTATTTATACTAAGACCAGACAGAGTTACTGTTTTAGTTGGTAATAACAGTATACCTGTTGGTTACAAATATAAAGTTAATAATACTGAAACGATATTTAAAATTAATCAAATAAATAGAAAGTCAGAAATTTTACATATAAAAAATTTTCATCCGACAAATGATTGGTATGGGTTATCACAAGTAGAGTAGGCTGCGTATTCTATAGATTAACATAATGAAGCATTAAGATGGAATCAAGCTATATTGCAGAATTGAGCAAAGCCTTGTGATGCTTTAATAGTTAAGAATGATGCTGAAAATAATGGTTTTTTAACTGATAGTCAATTTGAAAGATTAAAAGAACAGTTAAATGAAGAATTTTCTGGTAGTATTAATGCTGGTAAACCACTTTTACTTGAAGGTGGATTAGATTGGAAAGAAATAAGTTTAAGTCCAAAAGAAATGGATTTTTTGGAAATGAAACATAGTACAGCCAGAGATATAGCTCTATCTTTTGGAGTTCCATCACAACTAATAGAGGTATACCAGGTGATAGTATGTATAATAATATGGCTGAAGCTAGATTATTTCTATGGGAACAAACAATTCTACCTATTATAGAAATGTTCTGGATAATTTAAATAATTGGTTGATACCTATGTTTGATGATAATTTTGAAATTATTCATAATAAAAATGAAATCTCACCTCTATCAGTAAGAAAAGAGAATTTTTGGAATATTATTAATAATAGTTCTTTTTTGACAAATGAAGAAAAGAAGAAGATTTTGGAGGTGAATTAAAAATAAAAATTAATTTATTTTTTTTCAAAAATCTATTGACATTAATTAATTCATAATTATTATAATAATGTCTGGAAAGTACATAACTTTTCCGATTTGGTGAGTGTCGATCAGATAATAATCGTAGCTACAATGATTGTTATTTGTTATAATTTACTTGGATATGACAGATGTCCATTTATTTGTTAATAATTCAAATAATAAATATAGTCTGTTAGGGTTTGGTTGGTGTCCTTCTTTATGGGTAAAACTATAAAGTAAATATATATTAAAGTAATTAACTGGGATGCGAGTGGTGTCTCTATGTATAGTGTAAAAACTATATGTTCACAAATCACTTAGGAATGATAGTTTCCTTCAGGAGTAATAAAATACTATTGTAAACTTAGATCTTACTATTTAGGGAATTGAAACCTAGTTATAAATATAAAAATTTATAATGAAAACAATAAGGCATCGTTTTTACCTTATCGTAAGATGAAAGTCTTATGAGAAACAGAACGAAGATATGGTTAGTATCTTTTTAAAATTAAAAACAGGTTTAAAGAAAATAAAAAATCTAACTGAGTTTCTAGGTTTTCTCTTATTTAACACATAAAAAACCTAGGTTCTCTTCTTTATAATCCCTTATTTTATAGAAAGTTTTATTATTACAAGTAGTTATTGTAATTATTTTATATCTAGTGTTTTACGAAATAAGATTTCCGGAATATATATCTTGTAAATTAAATCCCCCGGCTGAAGCAGGGGGATTTAATGCAACAAAATAATAAAAATTATTTGATGAATAAATAAGTTATATTATATTATAAATAACTCTTATTATTATAAAATAAATAATAAAATTAGATAAAAGTTGTAATGCAGTATTTTATCTCACTTATCACTTAATAATAGTTGTTAAGTATAGACAAAAGGTCTTTGTAAGAGAAGATATAATAAATGATCTAAAAGATAAAATTATAGATATATCTAATAAATTTGAAGTATAGATAATAGAACAAGAAACTGATATAGATCATATACATATACTATTCAAATCAAAACCAACATTAAACATAACAAAATATATAAATTTATTGAAAGGAGTAAGTAGTAGATTATTAAGAGCAAAATATAAAAATTTTTTACACGATAAATTATGGGGCAAATCTTTTTGGAGTAGTAGTTATTATTTAGCTACTTCAGGAAATGTAAGTTTGTCAAAACTAATAAAGTATATAGAAACACAAGGAAAGTAATTTATGAATTTATTAACTTACAAATATAGAATATATCCAACAGATAAACAAAAAGAATATTTTGCTAAATGTTTTGGTAGTTCTAGATTTATATATAATAAAT
>CASFUN010000056.1 GCA_949298005.1 uncultured Alphaproteobacteria bacterium
CTATCTACAATTATTTCTAAATGTAGTTCCCCCATACCTTTAAGAATTGTCTGTCCACTTTCTTGGTCTGATTCAACTCTTAATGATGGATCTTCTGCAACTAATCTAGAAAGTGCTATTCCCATTTTTTCCTGGTCAGCTTGAGTTTTAGGCTCTACAGAAACTTCTATAACTGGATCTGGAAAATCCATTTTTTCAAGAATTATATCAGTCCCTTTATCAGCCAAAGTTTCACCAGTTGTTGTATATTTTAAACCAGCAACAGCTATAATATCACCAGCATATGCTTCTTTTATATCCTCTCTGTGATTTGCATGCATTAAAAGCATTCTACCAATTCTCTCACTCTTATCTTTTATTGTGTTTTCAACACTTGTACCAGCTGTTAGAACTCCAGAATATATTCTAACAAAAGTTATAGAACCAACAAATTGGTCATTTGCAACTTTAAATGCTAGTCCAACAAAATTTTTGTCGTCATACTTCAATAAAAATTCTTTATTATCCTTAGTACCATGTATACCAGAAATGTCAACTGGACTTGGTAAATAGTCAACAACAGCATCTAGTAATGGTTGAATACCCTTGTTCTTAAAAGCAGTACCATTCAAAACTGGCACAAACTTATTATTTATAGTTCCTTTTCTTATACAAGATTTTATTTCTTCATTAGATATTTCTTCTCCTGCAAAATATTTTTCCATAAGACTATCATCTTGTTCAACAGCCAGCTCAATCAATTTCTCTCTATATTCGTTAGCTTTATCAAGCATATCAGCTGGTATATCTTTTTCTACATATGGTGCACCTTGTGACTCATCTTCCCAACAAAGCCATTTCATCTTTATCAAGTCAATCATACCAGCATAACTTTCACCAGAACCAATAGGTAATTGCAAAACCAAAGGTGTTGCCTTTAATCTATCTACAATCATACTAACAGTTCTATAAAAATCTGCTCCAGTCCTGTCCATCTTATTACAAAAACAAATTCTAGGTACATTATATTTTGTAGCTTGTCTCCAAACAGTCTCAGACTGTGGTTCTACACCAGCAACGCTATCAAAAACTGCAACAGCTCCATCAAGTACCTTAAGAGATCTTTCAACTTCTATTGTAAAATCAACGTGTCCTGGAGTATCTATTATATTGATTCTATGTTTGTTCCAAAAACACGTAGTAGCAGCAGAAGTTATAGTTATACCTCTCTCTTGCTCTTGTACCATCCAGTCCATTGTAGCTGCACCTTCATGAACTTCACCAATTTTATGTGTTTTTCCTGTATAAAATAATATTCTCTCAGTAGTTGTAGTTTTACCTGCATCTATGTGAGCCATTATGCCAATATTTCTATATTTATCGATAGGATATTCTCTCGCCATAATTAATTACCGTTTTGTTAATTTTACCAGCTGTAGGAGGCAAAGGCCTTATTTGCTTCAGCCATCCTGAATACTTCTTCTTTCTTCTTAAAGGCCCAACCTGTTCCATTTTGTATTTCCATCAAACTTTTTACAATCTTTTCAGAAAGAGTTTTACCGGATTGTTTTCTTATAGAAATTGTTAGCCATTTTAATGCTAACGTCAAACCCCTTCTATCTCCAACTTCAACTGGAACTTGATATGTAGCACCACCAATTCTTCTTGATCTTACTTCAACTCTAGGGGTTATTTTATCGATTAGCTCTTCAAATAATTCTACTGGTTCTTTTTTTAATTTATCCTGAAGTTCTTCTAACGCCTGATAAGTTGCCTTTTCAACTATGGATTTCTTACCATCTAACATTATGTAATTTATAAATTTAGCTATCAGTACACTATTATACCTCGCGTCAGGAATAATGCTCCTCTTAACGGCTGCTCTTCTTCTCATATAATTATTCTCCTATTTATTTTGGCCTTTTAACACCATATCTAGATCTTGCTTGTTTTCTATTCTTTACACCCTGTGTATCAAGTGATCCTCTTATTATGTGATATCTAACACCAGGCAAGTCCTTAACCCTACCACCTCTTATCATAACAACACTGTGTTCTTGTAAGTTATGACCTTCTCCTGGTATATATGCTATAACTTCATTTCCATTAGATAACTTGATCCTAGCAACCTTTCTTAAAGCCGAGTTAGGCTTTTTAGGAGTTGTTGTATAAACTTTCAAACAAACACCTCTTACTTGTGGACATGCTTCCATTGCTGGCACTTTATTTTTAACTACTCTAGGCTTTCTAGACTTTCTAACCAATTGATTAATTGTTGGCATCTAATAATTCCTCTAAATAAATAAACAAATAAATTAAAATTAAGAACGTTTCTTAACCAGCACGACTAAGTCCGAATAGAATTGACTATATAGTTTTAAAATTATTTTTCAACTCATAAAGTCAAATAAATTTAATTATGTCAATAATACAACAAATTATGTTTAAAAATAAATTTTCAGTATTATTGTTCCTAATTATATTATTACTTATTTAATTTAGAATATGATAAGTGTATTTGACATATTTAAGGTCTGTATAGAACCATCCAGCTCACACACAGTTGGCCCAATGAAAGCATCTTTATTTTTCATACAAAAAAATGAAGAATTAAACAAACTAAATAGCATAAATAGAATAAAAATTGATTTATACGGCTCTTTAGCATTAACAAAAACTGGTCATGGAACTGACATAGCTATACAACTTGGTCTAAGTGGTTTTGACCCAAAAACAATAAACCCAAATAAAATAGACGAAATTATACGTAACATAAAAACATCCAGAAAAATAAAATTATCAAGTAACAAATCCATAAATTTTAATTCGAACAAAGATATTGTTATGCATAAAAATAAAGAATTACCTTATCATCCGAACGGAATGATAATAACCTCATACGATTCGTCTAGTAAAGTGCTTTATAGCGAAGAATATTATTCTGTTGGTGGTGGTTTTGTAGAAATCAAGAGTGAACTAGACTCAAAAAATAACAATAATATAAAAAGTGTAAAATTCCCAAATAAATTCAATAATTGGAATGATTTAACAGATTTTTGTAAAAGAAAAAATAAAGAAATCTGGGAAATAGTACTTGAAAATGAATTAGTTATAAGAGACAAACGCAAAGTAGATAAGAAAATAGCTGAATTGTACAGCGTTATGGTCGGTTGTATAAAGAATGGACTTAAAAGAAAAGGTGATTTGAGTGGAGGATTAGGTTTAAAAAGAAGATCAACAAAACTGATGAAAAGTATAAAAAGAAAAAAGAATGATGACTTAAACGTTATAGATTTTTTGTTATTATCTGGTATGGCTGCTTCTGAAGAAAATGCAAGCTACGGTATAATAATAAGCGCACCAACAAATGGAGCAGCTGGAATCATACCAGCAGTTGTATATTATTACAGGAGATTCTGCGATTCTAATTTTGAAGGTTTTAAAAAATTTATATTAACAGCCGGGGCAGTAGGTATTTTATGTAAAATAAATGCATCAATATCTGGTGCAGAAGGCGGTTGTCAAGCTGAAGTTGGTTCTGCTACTGCTATGGCTGCTGCTGGATTATGCGCAGCTCTTGGTGGTACAATAAAACAGTGTGAAAATGCAGCTATAATAGGAATGGCTCATAACCTTGGACTTACTTGTGATCCTGTGAAAGGCTTAGTACAAGTTCCATGTATAGAAAGAAATGCAATTAATGCAATAAAAGCAGTTTCTGCTTGCAGGCTAGCACTTTTAGAAAAAGAAAGTGTGTATCTTAGATTTGACCAAGTCGTTAGAAGTATGAAAGAAGTTGGCGACAATATGTCCAGTTTATATAAGGAAACAGCTTTGGGTGGTTTAGCTAAAAATGCTAAAAAATCAAAAATTTGTGATAAGAATTGTAAAGGTTGTAGCTTTTAATAATATAAAATCTGTAAAAACATATTTTATACTTGAAAAAACTATAAACTTTATGATAAAATAGATTCTACATTACTAGTGTAGAACATAGCTAAAAAGCGTATATTCAATTTATATTGAAAATATAAAAATAAAGAAGACCCAAGAAATAAAGATCAGTTTTTTACTACAGAAAAGATTTCTAGATATTGTTACGATAAAACATTGGAAGTTTTGAAACAATTAAGTATTGATGATAAAAAATATATTTTTATTGAACCATCCGCTGGTTGTTGTAATTTTTATAAAATATTACCACAAGAAATAAGAATAGGAATAGATATAGAACCAAATGGAGAGTTAAAATAGGAATTAATTAAAATAAATTATTTAGACTATAAACCTAATATCGATGGTAAATATATTTTAATAGGAAATCCACCTTTTGGACTTATAGGGAATTTAGCATTAAGATTTATAAATCATTCTTATAGTTTTGCTGATGTAATAGCCTTCATTTTACCACCGTTATTCAACAGTACAGGTAAGGGAGTTCCTATGACAAGAATCAAAGGATATAAACTAGCACATACAGAAAAATTACCATTAAATTCTTTTATTTATCCTAATGGAAAAATAGTTAGTGTTTCTACTATATTTCAAGTATGGACTAAAGTCAATACAAACAAAATAATAACAGAAGAAAATAAAACCTGTGATACCTTTATCAAAGTACATTCGTTATCCGATGGCGGTACGCCAGATAGTACCAGGAATAAAAACATGTTAGATAAATGTGATATTTATTTACCATCAACTTGTTTTAAAGGTATGAAAGCTTATTCTTCTTTTGACAAACTTCCAAACAAAAGAGGTTATGGCATAACTGTTTTAAAAGAAAAAGAACATATATTAGACATACTATATAATATTAACTGGAATAATGTTGCTTTTTTATCAACTAATAGCGCTATTAATCTAAGAACAGATTTGATAAAAAATGAAATAATAAAAAGAGGTTACTATGATAGACAACAATGAAATAGACGAAATTGCTTTAACAATTCTAAAACAAATTCTAGAAGAAACGCAGGACAGATGGAAAGAACACAATAGTAAATATAAAGACTATAGAACTTTACAAATAGATAAAAGGGGAAGTTTTGGTGAAAGATTTTTTAAGCAAATATTATCAAGGATCTATTATAGGAGATTAAAAATTGAATATAATGATGGCGATCAAGGAGATTGGGATTAATATTTAATAATATTAAATTTGAAGTCAAAACTTCTTCACTTGACACAAACAATAAATTTTAAAATGAAGGTCTAAAAAAATATGGAGATTATCAAGGAATTCTATTTCTAGGTGTAGCACCAAACGAATTATATTTTAGATGTTTAAGAAAAATAGATATTAATTTTGATACTTTAGAAGTAAAAACAATAGAAAATAACATAATAGCTCACTTACACAATAGAGGTAAAGAAGAAACTAATAAAAGAGCAACTGGTTCTAGTTATAAATGTGACATAAAATTAAAAGACATGATTAGAATAGACTCGTTAAAAGATTTACAAATTGAGTTCGAAAAATATTTCAAATCATAATAATACATTATCGATTATAATATCTAACTACATTAACTAAAATTCATTATAAACCAAGAATATGAGATATTGAACTTTATCTTTTTTACCATTTTCCACAAAAATCTTTTTTAAAAAATAAAATAAAATAGATAAGCCATTCTTAAAATCATTAGTTCCAGCATAAATATTAAGAAAACATCTCGGTATAACAAATAATTTGTCCTTATATTCTTCTCCAACTTCTTTTGATATACAATTTCCAGTTTTCGGAGAAATATAATAAGTATTATTAGAACCGCTTACTGAACAATTTTGTATATCTAAATTAAAACCAAAAAATATAACCACTTCTTTTAAGAAATTAATGTAATTTAAAAAGATATAATCTTCATTTTTTTCATCATTAAGTTCGTAAATGTTTTTATGGAATATATTGTAAATTTTACCACAATCACCCCTTTCTAACATTAAAGAAATAATTATAAAAGATATAGAGTTAGAAATAGACAGAAATAACTTATTTGAGTAAATATTATTCCAGTGACTTTTTATATATTTTAATTCTAAATTTCTGTAATTAAACTGACCGATATTATCACACTCAAAATTAACCAAATCATAAATCAAATATTTATTTTTCCTATCTTTCCTTAGAAAGGTCTGTATAAGCCCGTTATTTTCACTGAATATTATTACTTTGTAACATTTATCGTTATATTTATTTATATATATGATAATCCCTTCGTCAAATATTTTTGCCACAAAATACTACTTCATATATTTTAAACTTATCTTTAAGTATTGAAATCCGGCCGCTAAGGATAGTAAAGCAGCTATATTTAACAAAAATATACTTATATTCTCTATAAGCCCATTAAAAAATATCCTTAAAAAGGGCTCAAATTCAAAATAATCCATAATTGTTTCAAAAGTATATGAAGAATTTTTACTTGCCAACAATAGACCAGTTATGGCAAACATTTGAAATGCGGTTTTATATTTAGCTAATTTTGTTACCGGCATTTCTACGTTAATGGAACCCAAAAATTCTCTTAAACCTGACACTAAAATTTCCCTACACATTATTATTAATGAAGGTATAAGTATAAATATGCTATCATTGCAACTGATTATCATAACCAAAGATACTATAACTATCAATTTATCTGCTATCGGGTCAAAACATTGCCCGAATTTAGATTGGACTTTATATAATCTCGCTAAATAACCATCAAAAAAATCGGTTATGCTTGCCAACATAAACCAAAAGGCAACAACTAAATTTGTTATTTTCCATGGTAAATAGAAAGATATTATAAGTACTGGTATCAATAATACCCTGGCTATTGTCAAAATATTCGGTATTTTAGCTTTATCCATAAATTTTTTGAAAATTATAACATAACTATGTTAAAACTTATCTAGACAAAAAACAATTCTGTCATTAAGTAATTGGAAAGTAATATAAATATAGAAGCACTGACTATAGCATTAGTTGTCGCTTTTCCTACTCCTTCAGCACCACCTTTAGAATTATAACCATAATAACAACCGCATATTGCTATTATAAAACCAAAAACTACCGACTTTATTAGTCCAGAATAAACATCCTCCAACCTCAAAAAATTAATTGTGTTATCCAAGTAGGTTGTCATATCAAATTTTAAACTCATCACACTGGCTACCGTTCCACCAAATATACCTATAACGTCAGCTATCAATACTAGCAATGGCATAGAAACAGTTGATGCCAAAATACGTGGTAAAATTAAATATTTGTAAGGAGAGGTCGATAGTGTATACAAAGCATCTATTTGATCCGACACTCTCATTGTTCCTATTTGGGCAGCTATAGATGTACTTATTCTGCCTGCAACCATTAAACCAACTAATATTGGTGCCAATTCTCTTGTTATAGCTAGTACAACTATTGTTGGAACAGTGCTTTCAGCACCAAAACGATTGCAACCAGCGTACGTTTGTAGAGCCATAACACCACCAGTAAATATTGCGGTCATTGCAACAACCGGTAAAGAACAAAAACCTATTTCAAAAAACTGGTTGGCTATATTGTTAAAATACCATTTTTTACTAAACATAGATTTGAGAGATTTGCCTGTAAATATAACAAATCTACCAACCGCTTCAAACATATTAGAAAAAAAATTTAAAGTTGCACAACCTAAATTCTGAATAAAACTCATAATTATTACATAATAATCTTATATAAGGATAGGATTTTTTATGATAAAATCAACTATGTAATAGTTAATACATATTTATGCTACTTTCGTCATTTTAATAAATATTAAAGATTTTCTTTTATAAACGGATGTTAGAGTTACCGTTCAAAATTTAACTTTAACATCAATAAAAATTTTGGTTAAAATATGGAAGAAAATTTTTTAGATTTCTTGCACATAAGTAATTTGTGCCCTGAGAAATCATTATGGAAAGCAGTAATATTACAAGCTTTTGTTGATCTTAAAAATAATTCTAAAAAAAGAATAGCAAATACCTATAGAGTTAAAGCAACACTTTGGTTTAATATGAATAATAATGACTTTATAACTACTTGTCACTACGCAGGGTTAGATCCTAAATATGTATGAGGAAAAGCTAGTTTTATAAAAAACAGAAATTTTGAATTGAGAAAATTGGCTTAGACTTGTAACATTTTGTAATAAAAATTTATTTGATTGTAATGTAGCTTCTGTGTTATACTATAGTTAGTTTTCAATGTCACTAAAAATGTATAAACAGGGTATTACTGAAAATTTTGGAAAGAACACAATAGACTATAAACTACCAAGGGCTGGTGTAGCTATACATCCAACCGCTATAGTTAGTAATAATGCAAAAATAGGAGAAGGTACTATCATAGGAGCTTTTTGTGTTATAGGTGATAATGTTGTGATAGGTAAAAATTGCGAAATAAAACCACATGTTGTGATAGATGGTTATACAACCATAGGAGATAATAATAAAATATTTTCTTTTGCAGTTATAGGGCAAGAACCTCAAGACCTTAAATATGCCGGAGAAAAATCAAAAATAAAAATAGGTAATAATAATAGAATTAGAGAACATTGCACAATACATCCAGGTACCAAGGGTGACAAAATGATTACAAAAGTTGGGAATAATAATTTACTTATGGTTAATACACATGTTGCTCATGATTGTAGCATAGGCAATAATTGTATTTTAGCTAATAATGTTACGTTAGGTGGTCATGTACACATAGGAAATTATTCAGTTATTGGTGGTATGTCAGCAGTACATCAAAAAGTTCATATAGGTAAACATTCTATGATAGGTGGTATGACAGCAGTTGAGTATGATGTTATACCTTATGGTGTTGTAGTTGAAGAAAGAACAACTAGTTTAGAAGGTATTAACATTATAGGACTTAAGAGACGAAATTTTACAAAAAAGGACATGAATAATTTAAGATCTTTCTATAAAGAGTTATTTTGCTCAAGTTCTGGTAACATTTTTGACATAATAAGTAATATAAAAGAAAAATACATAGATTCAAAAGTTGTTATAGATATAATAAATTTTATCTCTAGAGAATCTAAAAGACATTTTATTACTAAAAGAAAATGAATAAAATAGGCCTTATAGCTGGTTTAGGTGATTTACCGAATAATATTATAGATTATTGTAATGATAATAAAGTAGATGTTTATGTTGTTTTATTGAAAGATTTTGCAAATAAAAAGAATTACAATTGCAAAAATTACATAAAAACAGGTATAGGACGTGTAGGAAAAATAATCAGATTTTTTAGAAAAAACAAAATCACTGATATAGTTTTCGCAGGTGGAATAAAAAGACCATCATTATCAAGCATTTTTGTCGATTTTAAGGGATTTTTTTTACTAAAAAGAATACTTAAAAACAATAAATTAGGTGATAATAGTGTTTCGGAAATAATAGTAGAATTTCTTGAAAAGAACGGTATAAATGTCTTACAGGTAGATGATATACTTAAAGATTGTAAAATTAACAAAGGCTTCAACACAAGTTTAGAATTTGATAAGGAATATTTAGAAGATATTAGACTAGGAAAGGAATTATTAGAAAGATTAAGCGATTTTGATGTAGGTCAAAGTGTAGTAGTCCAACAAAAAAATATCATAGGTATAGAAGGTGCCGAAGGTACAGCCAACCTAATAAAAAGATGTGGTAGTATAAAATACAAAAAAGGAAGAAAACCAATTCTAATTAAGATAAAAAAAATTGGGCAAACCAATAAAATAGATTTACCATCAATAGGACCAAATACCATAGAACAATTACATAAAAATGGTTTTGCTGGTTTAGTTTTAGACCATCAAAATTGCATAATAATTAACAAATATAATACTTTAAAAGTATCAGAAAAAATGGGAATCTTTGTATTTGGAGTATAAACTGACCACACCCACTAGTGTGGTCATTCTATAAAGGAGGCAAACTTATTGTATATGGCTTTTATTAAAATGCAAGTAATAATATTTATTATGTTTATAAGCATGAATAAATATTACCAAATATTAATTGAGTAAAAAACGGTAGTGATATAATTTTATAAAGGCAAAGAAATTAGCAATTTAATACTTTTAATGAATCACAGTAGCTGGGAACTAAAGTTTTTTTGCGTTAAACAATATTCATATTATATGTTATTATCTATGATGAATTTTAATATATCTATAGCTACCGGAGCGGCAGAAATGCTACCTCCACCACCATGTTCAATAACAACAGCTATGGCATATTTTGGTTTATCATAAGGAGCAAAACCGACAAATATTCCATGATTTTGATATTTGTCTTCTAATTTTTCACCAGCCTGTAATTGTTTCTCCATTCGTTCCTTAGCCTCAAGTGATATAACTTGTGCAGTACCGGTTTTGCCTGATATTTGATAATTTTTCTTGGTTTTTATCCAAGAAGCCGTTCCATATTTTCCATTAACTACATCAAACATTCCTTGTTTTACTATATTAATAGTTTTTTCTCTAAACATAGGTTCGCTACTGATGTATAAATTCAAATTATAGTCCCTCAACGGACTATTATATATAATAAATGGTTTTATAGGATAACCATTATTAACTATTCTAGCTATCATAGTAGCTAACTGTAGTGGATTTGCTAAAACATAGCCTTGTCCTATAGACATATTTATAGTATCCCCTTTAGTCCATACATCATTATAATATTCTTTTTTCCAGCTAGGATTTGGTAATATTCCATTATTATATTCAGGAAGGTTTATATCAAATAATTCACCTATACCTAACTTTTGAGCAATATTATATATGTTATTTACACCAGCAAATACACCTAAATTAGCAAAAAATATATTACAAGATCTTTCTATGGCTTGTATTATATCTATTTTTCCATGGCCACCTTTTTTCCAACATCTAAAATCTAGTTTTTTACTTACCTTCATGGAACCTTTACAATCTACCTTTTTATTCTCATCCCATCCATTTTCTAAAGCAGCTATAGCAACTATTGGTTTAAATGTCGAACCCATAGCATATAAAGCACTTATTGTTTTATTATAAAGTGGTTTCTTCTCATTATTAACCAAATCTGACCACTCTTTACTTGAAATACCATCTACAAAATTATTTACATCAAAAGACGGATTAGAAACCAACGACACTATTTCGCCAGTTGTGACATCAATAACAACAACTGCAGCGCTCATATTTGAAACTCTATTATATATGAACTGTTGCAAATTAAGATCTAGAGTCAATTTTAAATCACTTCCCTTTTCTGGCTCACTTCTTTCTATTTCTCTTATAGGTAAATTGTAAGCATCAACCTCAATTTTTTTATATCCTGGCTTACCAGTAAGTTTTGAGTTAAAATATAATTCTAAGCCATTTTTACCAATTTTATAGTAAGGATGCATAAGAATATTTTTCCTAATTTTTTTTGATAGTTTTTTAATTTCAGCATCAATAGGTGCAGCTACATAACCAGTTATATGAGCGAATTCTTTTGCATACAAATATTCTCTAACATAACCTTCCTCTATTGATAAATCTCTCAATTTATAAGAATTTAGTGAAATCTTAGTTAGCTCATCCCAAGTCAGATTATTAATAATAGAAACAACCTGTTTATCTTTGTTATTTTTAAGTTGTTTTGCTAGTTTTTGCTGTCTTTCTTGATTTAAGTCTAATATTTCTATTAAATTTTTTACTGCATCAGATTTCTTATTACTTTTATAAAATATTAATTCATAACTATTTCTGTTATTCGTGAGTCTATTGTTCTTCCTATCTAATATATTGCCTCTTATCGGTGGTATTACTCCAACTTTTATTCTATTATTCTCAGATCTATTCTTAAGCTCATTGAAGCTAAGTATCTGCAGAAAAAACAATCTATAAATTAGTAATGCTATCAGTAATATTATTGGCACAAGAGAGATTAAAATTCTTTTTATAAAAATTACACCTTTAGCATGCTCTTCAAGTAAACTAGACATAATTTTTTAATTTCTTATATATAAAATATATAAAATAGCTAGCAAGTATATCTCTAAGCCAAGTTGCAAGCATTATATTTGTTGGATAAAAACTGTTTTTATAAAAAGAAATTATAAACCATACAAATAATAGGTAAAAAAATAAAAAAATACCAACATCTCGCACAAAATAAAATAAACTATTATCGTCCAAAAAGTACATTCTAAATTGTTGAACTATTTTATTTGATAATAGGAGAGCTAAACTAGACACACCTAGTGGTAAATGTTCAATCGTATCAATTATCAATCCAAAGACGAAAAAGTTATTTTGCGTTATATTTATAAATTCAAAATCATCATCTATCCAAGATATAACTAAAAATATAAATATAATATTAAAATCAGGAAAAAGCCTAATAAAATTAAAAATTTTACCTGGCATTTTAGTAAATAAAGTTAATGTGATAAAAATTGAATATATAATAATATACTTAATAAATAAATTTATTTTATTTTGGATCATTAATTCATTTCATCATAATTATTTATATAATCACTTATCAACTGCATTATAACATTTATAGTAGTATCTTTACTCAAATAAGTTGTATTAACTACTATGTCAGCTGTACTATATATATTATGTTTAGATTCATATATATCTGTCATAATACTGGCCTTATCTTTTCCTTCCAAAGCCGGTCTACTATTTCTTCTTTCAACTCTTTTTATCAAAATATCCAAGTCAACATCAAGAAAAACAGATATTGCTTTTTCTTTTATCATCTGTCTGATTTCTGAATCATCAAACGCATTTCCACCTATTGATAAAACTTGAGGTTTTGTAGTCTTTAATATTTTTTTTATAGTTAATTTTTCAATCTCTTTAAAATATTCTTCACCTTTTTCTTCAAAAAGTTCAGACGCTGTAAGATTTTCCGTTTTTTCTATTTCTCTATCTGAATCTATAAATTTTAACCCTAATTTTTGTGCTAATCCAAAACCAGTTGTTGTTTTCCCAGCCCCCATCATTCCAATCAAAACTATTGTCCTTCTGCGAGATGGATGTAATATCTCTTCCATTTTTCAATTTTAGTTTGACCATAAAAAAATAAAAATACTTGAATATTTTCCTAATAGGGAAATAATTTACTAAATAAGTACTTAATTTACTATATAACTTTTTATTTAAAATAGTCAATATGAACATATTAACAATAGATACTGCTGACAAGGATTCGATAATTATTTTACAGCAAAAGAATGAATTAATCGACTATATAACTTTAGAAAATAATAAACATACGGAAACATTGTTAACTGACATTGAAGACATTCTTTCAAGAAACAACTTAGATTATAAAAATCTAGATAGTATTTCTATTGTAAATGGCCCAGGCAGTTTTATGGGTTTAAAAATATCCGTAAGTACAGCAAAAGCTATTTTATGTACAATGCCAAGCATAAAGATTATAACAAATAACGTATTTGAAATAATATCATACAACAAAAAATATGATTTTATTGTATTAGATGCAGGTTTAGATAGTTTTTATATTTCCAACAAAGATAATAATTACTCCTATACAAAAAAAGACATGTTTCATCCTAATAAAGATGAAATAATAATAACAAATTTATCAGAAATTGTAGATTTTTTAAAAGAAAATAATATTATTTATTCAAGTTATATAAAAACTAATGTGGTTAACTTAAATTACCTAAAATATTGTAACAACATTTTTAAAAATGAAGAACTTACACCTTTATACATTAGGAAACCGCAAATAAATAAAAAAACATGAGTAAAAACTACATAATAAATAATCTAGTTGACGCTCTGCAGAAATTACCATCTATCGGTCAAAGAAATGCAAAACGTTTAACTATAAATATATTACAAAATAAGGAAGAACTCATAAAACCATTAATAGGCGCTCTAAATGAAGCGTATATTAAAATAAAAAAATGTGAATTATGCGGCAATTTTTCCACAGAAAATCTATGCGAAATATGTTCTAGTGAAAAAAGAGACAAAAAAACAATTTGTATAATAGAAAATGTAGCTGATTTATGGGCTATAGAAAATTTAAATATCTATAACGGTGTTTATCATATTCTAGATGGTACTTTGTCAGCAATTGAAGGAAGAGGTATAGAAGTATTGAAATTAGATAGATTAATTAATAAGATTAAGAACGATAGCGTTAAGGAAGTTATAATTGCCACAAATCCAACAATTGATGGCCAAACAACTGCTTTCTATATAGCTAGTAATTTGGAGGAGTTTGATTTAAAAATAACTCAACCTGCGCTTGGTGTACCTATGGGTAGCGAATTAAATTATTTAGATGATAGCACCCTAGATATAGCATTTAAAAACAAAAGGGAATTTTAAGTTATTATGAAAATAGATATATTTGTTATTGATTTTGATTCTACATTCGTTGATGGTGAATCAATCAACATGATGATAGAAATCGCTCTGAAAAATCATGCTAGAAAAAAAGATATGTATAGCAAACTAGCTGTTTTATGTGACCTATGTATGAAAAGTGAAATATCTTTTAAAGACAATTTTAAAATAAAAATTGAGATTGTTAAATCAGCTCTAAAGGAAGAACATCTTCTAAAAGTAGCAAAAATTTTGAATGAAAAAGTTTCACCAGATATATTAAAAATATTAGATAAAGCAAAAGAACTTAACAAAAAAATAATAGTTGTTGGTAATGGTTTTAAGATAGTTATGAAGGATATAATGGAAAAATATGGTATAGAAATATACTTCGCAAATAAGCATGAGATAGACAGAAACGGTTTTATAATTGGTTTTGATGAAACAAACCCAATGGCAAATGATAATGGAAAAGAAAATGTAATAAAGTTCTTAAAAAATGTAAATGTTATACAACCTGAAGAAAAAATAATCATGATAGGTGACGGCATGTCAGATTTATTTGTTTATAAAAATCATATATCGGATTATTTCTTAAATTTTGCTATAAATAAAAATAGAAAACTTAAAAAACATAAAATAGACGATGACCAAAATTTTATAATTTGTCGAAAGCCAGAAGAGATAGATGAGTTTGTAAAATTAATAGAATAATAAATGGAAATAATAACAGAAATAAATGGTGTTATATTCAATTATCTACAATTAAAACTAATAAGTCTAGGATTAGATTCTGATAAAAAAAGCTTTAATGAAATTAGGAATATATTAAATACTCAGCCGATATTTAGTCCGGAAGAATTTGCTTTTGAGTGCTTTTATGTTATTTGTGTTGCTGGTTTCAAGCAAGACTATGCAAAAAAGATGTGTAATAAAATCATTACTTTTATTGAAAATAATAATTTTAATTTCACTGAGGAAGATTTATCACAAATATATGGAAATAAAATGAAAGTTAAAGCAATAAAACGAACATGGGATAATAGAAAATTATACCAAAAAAAATTTTATAGTTTAAATAATGTTGAAGAAAAAGTTGACTTTCTTGGAAATCTGCCACATATAGGCAATATAACTAAATATCACCTAGCTAGAAACTTGGGATTAAATTTTGTTAAGTATGATATATGGATACAAAGACTTGGAGTCGCTTTATACGGCGATGCTAATCTTGTTGATAAAGTAAATAATTCTAGGTTATTGCCAGAAATAAAGCAATGTTGTGATATAATGTTTAATAAATTAAACAAAGAAACTAATGAAAAAGTTGGTTATATAGATGTGGTTCTTTGGCGTTCCTGCCAGAAGAGTCTGTTGAAGATAAATGGAAAAACTGTTTTTTTGAAGAAATTTTGATGGAATTTGGGTGAAAAATGGTGGCGTCAGTTTATTGCTGGCTGAAATAGAAAAATTTGCTGCAGATATCAGGCATCAGACATGAACATGGGCTGCTGAAATGGTATAATTTGTTATAGGTGCTGAGTATATGACATCGGGTACGAATATAGATTGTAAAAATTGGTAAAAACACAAGCAATATCGGCCAGTTTGGAATATTCAGTTGATGATTTTTAAGTGATCTACCTTGTTAATATGTTTTTTAAGGAAGTTTTAATGGGAATTTGTTGAAAATTAATGGCATTAATTTACTTTTGGCCAAGGCAATGGATTTGGTATAAATATAAGACATTAACACAAACCAAAACATGTTAGAACTTGTAGTGCCAACCAATCCAGAAAAAATCACCCATCTTAGCCAAAGTAACAAAATTTGTGATAAACATTAACGTTTCTGTGTTGAATAATAATAAAATTTATGGTATTATTAAAATAATTAACCTAGCAGAATACCTTTAAGAAAATGGAAGCGTTAAATACAAATATGACATACATAGCAGCTTTAATAGCATGTATAGTGTTATTATACTGTATTCTAAAATCTCCATTTACATATCCATATTTTATTCATGAATTTGATGTTTCATGGAAACGAAATCCACATATTGAAGATTTTCTGGATACGTTTTTGATTCAAGGAGGATATACAGATATACAAAATCATCAAGAGAATATTGAAGAGTGGAAAGCAAAAAGCTATGAGCGAATTAAAAAAAGCATCCTAAAAAGATACAGGAATAAACAATATAAACGGGCTCTTGATGATAATGTCGCATTCAAATTTTATTTTATTCGTTCTCAAACACGGTATAGACAAAGAAATTATGTTAAAGAGAGTTATAAAGTAAATGTCATAGACGACTGTTTTGAATATAATTTTGATGATATTAGTGAACGTTATAATCAGTTGAGTAACATTGATTTTGCGTGTACATTAAGAATGTATCATGGTACAAACCAAAGAAAACTAGCAACTCGTGAGTTAAGAGAAAAAATTATGATAAGGGATAATTATACATGTCAGATATGCGGAAAATATATGCTAGATGAAGTTGGATTGCAAATTGACCATATTATTCCAGTCTCAAAAGGTGGAAAAACTATAGCTTCAAATCTCAGGGTACTTTGTTCCAAATGTAATGGCTCAAAGTCAAATAAGTAAATAAACAGAACCATAGACAAGAGGGATTATCGAAGAAGTGCATTTGCAATCTATCTATCTCCATTTGTTTTTTTGTGGTTTTCCATTCCGTCAAGTAGCTTCCGCGGTATAAAAGTGGTAAAGGATAGCAGCATTTATTCTACAGTCTGCTTGACCTCACTACTTCTAAATGTCCAAGCATAAGCATAAATTAGAAAACCATTAGAAATATATATGCCGGACAATTCAAGGGATATTCGGCTAATAATTTCTGTGTAGGCTTTGTCCTGTCAATTTGTCTTTTCGAATGAATTTTGGAAAAAATCATGGTAAGAATTGATGGTACTGCCTGTTGCCAATCTGTTTTTGAGAAAATTTTAATAAAATTAATCGGATTAATCGGATATAAAAGGATTTAGTTCTGTTGGTTTGTTTTTGAATAGATTTTTGTGAAAATACGGTTGAGAATTGAGTGGTGTCAGCTTACTGTCAGTCTGAACAATAGAATTTGTGGCAAATGTCGAGTATCGAGCACAAACTTAGGTTGTAAAAACGCACACAGCATCAGCTTGTTCAAGAAAATCAATCCACCTCAACACAAACAACAAAGCTTACGACAGATATAAAAAAATTAAAAACAAGATAAAGTTTCAAAAAAAATAGCAAATTACATTAATATCATTCCATACCTATACGATACCATATTTTACAGAAACAGCAAGAGCTTAGACTAATTTCTTACTAAAATACCAACAACTTTTCCTCTAAGTGTCCTCAAATTAGAAGTAGACACTCTCACCCTAACCAAATCACCAAGATTAACATTAAATTCACATTTATCCAACATAACAGCCTGAGAATATTCCGTACGACCAAAAAATAGACCATTACTTTCTTTTGATTCATTTTCAACTAGAACAATTACTTCTTTACCTACGGAATTTTGATTAAAATCAATTTGTTGTTTATTAAGAAGTTCTTGTAATCTATCTAGTCTTTCAACTTTTATCTCTTCTGGTATCTGATTTGGCATTTTTATACCAACCGTATTTGGCCTCGGACTATATTTGAAGGAAAAAGATAAAGCATAATTAACAATTCTAACTAAATCTAAAGTTTCCTCAAAATCTTCTTCAGTTTCTCCAGCAAAACCGACTATAAAATCAGAAGAGAAAGCCGCATTTTTAACATTA
Organism: uncultured Alphaproteobacteria bacterium; assembly: GCA_949298005.1. Classification (GTDB taxonomy): domain Bacteria; phylum Pseudomonadota; class Alphaproteobacteria; order Rickettsiales; family UBA1997; genus CALXRO01. The sequence continues at coordinate 18,135 of CASFUN010000056.1, forward strand.
TCTTTAATTTTTTGTACTAATTCTAGATATTGTTCTCTTGTGTATTTCCTATTCATTAATTTTAAAACATTATTAGAACCGGATTGTACGGGTATATATACAAGTGGCATTAGTTTTTTAATGTCTCTATGAGCATAAATTAAATCATCACTAAATTGAGATGGATAACTGGATAAATATCTAATTCTCTCTATAGCGTTAATTTGGCTTATAGCATCAACTACTTCTGGTAATTTAAATGTTCTGCCATTATAATTTGAGCTGTAATTGTCAACATTTTGTCCGAATAATGTTATTTCTTTAGCACCATTATCAGCTAAATAATTAGCTTCATCAATTACATCTTTAAATTGTCTGGAATATTCTCTGCCTCTCGTATAAGGAACAACACAATACGAGCAAAATTTATCACAACCACTCTGAATTGCGAGTGTCTCGCTGACACTTCTTACAGTTCTTGTCTTTGGCAAAGATGCAAATTTTTCTTCGGTTTTAAAATCAATATCTATCAGGTTTAAGTTCTTATCAAAAGAATAATTTTCGAAAGCAATATCAATCATTTCACCTATTTTATGATAAGACTCACTCCCAATTACTATATCCACAATTGGAGCTCTTTTAAAAATGTTATTACCTTCAGCCTTAGCTACACAACCAGCAACAACTATAACAAGGTATTCTCCAGCTTCAATTCTTTTCTGTTTAAAATTTTTTAATTTACCAATTTCTGAAAAAATTTTTTCACTTGCCTTTTCTCTTATATGGCAAGTATTAATTATTATTACATCTGCCTCTTTTATATTTTTTGTTTCTTCATAATTTTTTAATTTTAAAATATCTACCATTCTAGATGAATCATAAACATTCATCTGACAACCAAATGTTATTGTATAAACTTTTTTCATTATAATATGAATCAATTCTCATTTTACTATTAATACAATTAACAGAGTTGTTTTTTATTTACAACATAGTATAATATACTTATATCCTATAAGGGTTGGAAAATATGAAAATATATAAGAAGATATTATTCTATTTTGTATGCTTTTACTTATTGGCATTCAATTTTATTAATAATAGTCTAGCTAGAGTTATAAAGAATAATCAAGAACAACTAAATATAAAAAAGGATCCAGTTGAGTATTGGATTAAAAAATATGAAAACGAAAACAAAATAATTTTAGAACAAAATGAAATAAAGGAATTCAATAAAAAAATAATAGACAGACAGACATTAAATGCAGTTGATCCAACAGCAAAGAATTACGATTTAACAGAATATCCAAATGTTGTTAGTAAAAGTTTAATAATAAATGCTGCAAAATATAGCAACCTTTATGAGGCCATACCTGACGAAAAATACTATAATTTTGAATCACTCAAAGAAATAAATAATGTAAAATATGCTGTTGCAATAACTAAAAGTAGTTTACGTTCAATACCAACAGATATAAGGTTTTTTGAAAAGAATGATGAAACTCATAGTTTTGATTTAGCCAGATATAAAGAAATAAAGTTCGGTGAAGCTATGATAGTTTTACATAGAACTTTAGATAATGAATGGTTATTAGTACAAACAACAAACACTAAAGGTTGGATTAAAACTAAAGATATTGCCTTTACTAACAAAGAATATTTTATAAAATATATAAATGTTAGTGACTTTATTATAGTTATAGCAAAAAGCACCAATATAAATAATGTTTATATGGATATGGGGGTAAAATTAGCTTTAAATCATGAAGATGAAAAATTTTACTATGTGAATTACCCAATTAAAAATCCAGATAATACTTTAGGATTTAAAATTTTAAAAATAGAAAAAAGTAATGATCTACACCATGGTTATTTACCATATACAACATCAAATGTTATAAAACAGGCAATGAAATATTACGAAACGCCTTATGGTTGGGGAGGTATAGATAATGGTATTGACTGCAGCGGCTTAATTTTAAATACTTATAGTGTATTTGGCTTTAGGTTTCCTAGAAATTCCAGCAAACAACAATCAATGGCTGGAAATATTTTTAAATTTGATGGTAGAAATAACAAAGAAATCCTGAGTAATCTTATGCCTGGTAGTTTACTGTTTTTTCCCGGCCATATAATGCTTTATCTTGGCAAAGCAGATAATATGTACTATATTATACATGCTGTAGGAGATATTTTTGACAAAAACAAAGAAAAAATAAGAGTTATGACTGTTGATATTAATGCTCTTTCAAAACTTTTAAAAGCAAACGGTAACACTTTTATGAAAGAATTAAAAACAGCCACTGAAATAAAATAATTTAAATTTTTTACAATTTAGTTATTCCGTTATCAAAATCCCAACAATAAAAATAATTCTGGTTGATATTCGTTGATTTCTCCTGCATATATTCATTTTTTCCATACAGGAAAGAATACTCGTCAGAAATCTAACCCCACAACCATGGGTTAGAATTATCATATTTTTATTAAAATTCTTGTGTTTATCAACAAATTTTATAAATCTGTCATAAACCTCGCTGTAGGTTTCGCCGTTGGGACAAGAGAAGTTCCAAAAATCCAACTTCTTTTTTTCAAAAAAGTTAGGATTTTGCTTTAAAATTTCTGATTTTTTTCTATTTGTATAATCTCCAGCATCAACCTTTGATAACAAAATATCCTGCTCAACTTCTGTATTAGTTATATCTAATATTTCTTGGATTATCTGCATTGAATGTAAAGTTCACCATTAAGAACTTCGAAC
>CASFUN010000057.1 GCA_949298005.1 uncultured Alphaproteobacteria bacterium
AAATAAGAATTCTTAAAGGTGATAAAGTAGAAGTTGAGATGACTCCCTATGATCTTACTAAAGGTAGGATTGCTAAGAGGGGGTGAGGATAAGAGAGAAATATATTAAAGGTTAACTTGAGATCCTGATATAGAAATATATGATATATATCTATGATAGAAGTTTATGATTTTACGTGTTGACAAGGTAAAAAAATGTGGTATACTTTGTTTCAGTTTAACTGAAATGGTGAAATTGTGTACGGAAATGGATCTATAAAAATTGAAGAGATTTGTTATGAAGATGGCTCTGTTAGAGAAGTATTTGATAATAGAGATGTATATATGATATATCCAGATGATCTTTTACCGGGTGGAAGAGTTGAAAAGCAAGAACCATTGAGTGAAAGTGAGTTTGAAGATTTATTAAAATCAATAGAAAATGACTTTTTAATTTTTGAAAAACAATGGAAAAATAAAACCAACTCAAAAAATGAAGAATAATGTATTCAACGGTACGAGATAGAAAAACAGGGGATATATTATATAAAATTGGAAATTAGGTGCTTGCTAGACTAAAGTCATCAACGTTTGCTATTGAACCTATGGTTTCAAATATTAATACTATTGATGATTTATTAAACTTCAATTTACAGAAAAAAATGATTAGAGGTTTGTTTCCAGAAGAAGTCATAGTAAAAGCTTATTATAATACTCCGGAAATAAATAGGAATAAAATAGCAATTCTTGATGGTATTTCAGATTTAGATACATTAGTAAATTCAGGTAATTCTGATTTCATGGTTGCTCCTATATATAAAGATGAGCACTTTATCTCTGCTGTTGTTCATTTTATTGATCCTCCAAAAGATGATGGTAAAAATAGAGAAATTTTTGTTTTTGATAGTCAACAAGAAAATGATGTTCCGTATATTAATACATCCGATGGACTCAATGAAAACCCGCAACTATTAAATACAATAAATTTACAGGGAAATTCAGAAACATGTGGCTATTTCAAGCGGAATTTATAGGTTTAGCTTCACAATTTCCTTCTTTTGAAGCGCTACGGAATAATTGTATTAATGTCGGTGAAGTTCAAAGATATATTTATAATAAAGTTAGTGAAATTTTAGAAAGAAATAGTAAGAATTTGGATCGACTGCATGGGTCACATATCAACTTAATTCGCAGTCTTAATAGAATGGGAAGTGGTGTTGGATATGGTAAACTTTCTCCTCGAATTAAATATTCTTCAGATCAACAATATAGTAAACAATCTGAATCACAACCTTCTATACAAAAATCAGAAAGCTCACACTACTGGAGAGATAAAGTTAAAAGAAGTAAGTCAACGCCAAATTTATCTAAAACAGGATATTTCTTAGGTTAAGAATGATCATTTATATCTATATTGAAATAAACTATAACCAATAAGAATTCTTAAATGTGATAAAGTGGAAGTTGAAATGATTCTCTATGATCTTACTAAAGGTAGGATTGCTAGGAAGGGGTGAGGATATTTTACATGATAATTGGCTTGACTTGTATTCTTTATAGCAAATAATTATTCTAAATATGTTTCCAGAATGAAAAAGAAAAAAATTATTCTAATCATTTTTTTGTTTATATCTATAGCCTATATTGCCAAAAACAAAAAAAATGTTGATTTGGAAGAAGTTAAAAATTTAGACAATGTTGATATAGAGTATGCCTATTTAAATAATGAAAAGTTATATATAAAGCAAAATTACAAAAAAGAACAATTATTATTTTCAGCTGATTTATCAGAAATATCAAGCAAATTAATGAGTAGTAACATAGTTACTAATAATATTATAAAAATAAAAAAAGAAAATGTAGAAATAGAAGATGAGTTTGATTCAGAAGAAAAAGATTATCAACAAATTCCAGTTGTACCAAGAGAAGTTTGGTCAAATATAGTTATTCGTAATGCCATTTTAGAATTAATGAAAATAGTCCCAAAAACAAAAAACACAGGCTTACTTATTGCTATTAATAAGTATGAATTTCTATTATATAGAGATGATGATTATCAGATAAAGTTTTGCTATTTATATGAAAAACCAATTAATATTATAATAGAAAAAACATTAAATAATCAAGAAATAAATAATATAGTTTTTAAAATTATTGGTAATAATAGTGAAATAATGGAATACGCAATCAATAATAAAATATTATTTCAACAAAATAGTGATGATTCAACACACCAAATTGGTCTTATAGATTTAGATTATGGAAGATTAATGTATTTTGACTATTGGGTGCTATATGATTTTCGAAAAAATGTCACAGATGTTATGGCGTATATTAGTTTATTAAGCTCATTAGTCGTAAAAAGCCATATATATACAATTATTAAAAACCCTATTACAAGCTTCAGTCAACTTACATCTGTATTAAAAGACCATATAACTAAATTTCTGTCAAATAAGAAATTGATTATTTTAGATAATATACCTGCAGTTACTGAAGATAATATTATATCAGATGGTAAAATTGACAAAATTTTAGACAGAAAATTCGGAGAAAATGTTTTTGCTGGTAAATTTAAGCTACTTGTGGATGGTGACGAATATTTTTTAGAATTGATAAAGGAAATAGAAAATGCAAAAGACGAAATAAAATTTAGGTTGTATATATTTGATAATGATGATTATGGTACTAATATAGCAACTTTGTTAAGAAAAGCTAACGAAAGAAATGTAGATGTAAAAGTTTTAATGGATAGTTTTGCTAATATTACAAAGTCTATAGAGTTGCCAGAATTACCATTCAGTGAAAATTTTAAGCAGCCAAAAAGTATAAAATTATATCTTAAGAGAAAATCTGATATACAAGTAAAGACTAGCGCAAATACATGGTTGACTTTTGACCATGTAAAAACTCTTATTTTTGATAATAAAACTGCATTTACAGGTGGCATGAATATAGGACAAGAATATAGATATTCTTGGCATGATATTATGGCAAAACTAGAAGGACCTGTTGTTGAAGCAATTTCTAAGGAATTTGATAATAATTGGGCTAGAAATGATTTATTTGGTGATTTAGCCTTGTTGATACAGAAAATATTAAATAAAACAGATAGAAAAATAAAAGCTTTAAATACTCCAGAAGGTAGCATAAATATGAGATTATTATATACGAAGCCATGGAAAAAGGATATATATAAAGCTCAAATGATTGCCATAAAAAATGCCAAGTATCGAATATTTATTGAAAATCCATATTTATCTGATAGAAGAGTAATAAACGAAATTATAAAAGCCCGTGGTAGAGGAGTAGATGTTAGGATAATATTGCCAAAGCAAAATAATGTATATTTAATGGCAAAAAATAATAATTATTTAATAAATATTTTATTGAAGAATGGTATCAGAATTTTTTTATATCCTGGTATGACACATGTAAAAGCTAGTATTTACGATGATTTGGCTATGATAGGCTCTGCTAATTTTGATATGCTTAGTTATGATATAAACAGGGAATTTAATATAACATTTATTGATAAATTTGCATTACAAGAACTTGAAAATAGACTTTTTGAAAAAGATTTTAAAATCTCGGAAGAAATAATTCACCCTAATCAAATTAATTTTGGTGATGAATTATTTTCTAGAATAGCTAATATGTTTTAGTTGACATTAGCAACAAAAAATCAATAATCATAACTAAATCATTTTATATTATTGTATGTTGGATTTTTCAGGACAAAAAGTATTTGTAACAGGTGCAACTGGCGGGATAGGTAGTGCAACAGCAAAATTATTCGCAAAACAAGGTGCTATTGTTGGCTTATGTGGAAGAAATAAAGATAAATTAAATCAGATTTCTAATGAATTAAAAGATTTTAATGCAAAATTTGAAATTTTTGAGTGCGATTTAAGTAATATCAAAGATGTAGAAAATTTATTTGATAAAGCAGATGAAGCTATGGGCGGTATTGATATAATCGTATGTAATGCTGGTATTACTAAGGATTCCTTGGTAATGCGAATGTCAACTGAAGATTTTGAAAATATTATTAAAGTTAATCTTGAGGCTACTTTTGTTTTAAATAGGGATGCCATTAAAAAAATGATGAAACGTAGATATGGTAGGATTGTTAATATAAGTTCTGTTGTTGGCGTTTCAGGAAATCCAGGGCAGGCTAATTATGTTGCCTCAAAAGTCGGAATAATAGGCATGTCAAAGTCTCTAGCACAAGAAGTTGCAAGCAAAAATATAACTGTAAATTGTATAGCTCCAGGTTTTATAGAAACTCCAATGACTGAAGTTCTTACTGATAAACAGAAAAATAGAATTTTATCCGGAATACCACTTGGTAGAATGGGTTCTCCGGAAGATATAGCTAACACTATTTTATTTATAGCTAGCAAAGAAGCTTCATATATAACAGGACAAACAATACATGTAAATGGCGGAATGTTGATGGTTTAGGAGAGTTAATTTTCTTTTAAAACATCAAGTTATTTAAAATTTATAACTTAAACCAACGGATATGCTATCTATATTGATTTTTTTTTGGTGGCTTTTCTGGTGGTAAATTATGTGGTGCAGGTGAGCATTTATGTTTTTTGCTGCAATGAATTGGCGCATATTCTTTTATAAAAACTCATTCTGCTTAATGAAACTTGAGTGTTATATTTCTTCCTAAAGCGATTTGCATAGAAATTTCCAGATCATGACCGAAGCAGTTATATTTTAGTTTTGAAGGCCTCTTAATTTGCACAACTAAGCTGATTTTACTTATTAGCGATATATAATAATTAGATAAAGATAATTAAAGACCTATTTTATTATTTTTTGAGTAAAACTGACTCAATATATTGTTTTTCAGGATAAAATTCAGAACGGTCTGATTCATCAGAAATATCTATTAATGTAAATATTTTTGGCTCAATACTGAAACCGTTTATGTTCCAATAATATCTATAATATATTTTTACTAGTTCTGGTTCAAATTTTTTGTTTTCTTTAACAGGATTTAATTGTGAAACAGCATTAATGCCAAAATAATTACCAGAATTTCCATTTTCCATTTCTGTTGTTTTTGAAAAACAAATGCTATACCACTAAGTAAGTTTATCAAAAATAAAAATGATCCAAATTTTAATTGTGGTATAAACTAATCCCTTTAATTTATTATTAAGCGACAACATTATATCATAAATATTATATATCATAATTTTGTATTTATGTTAATAAATGCGTTAAATATCTAATATTAAAAAATAAACTGAAATTTGTATTCTTGCCGGAATATTATTCATATTGTTCAATCGTTTTAATTTCATCATCAGAAATACCATATAATGAATAAACCTTTTGATTAAGTATTTTTTCTTCTTCTTTAAAGTTCATTCCCGAATTTGCCTTTAAGATAATTTCATCAACGATTTTAATAAATTCTTTTTGAGTATCCATACTCGTCAGTTTTATTGGAATTTCAGATAACGGAGTTTGACAAAGTTCTAGGATTTCCCCCTTGCGTTTTCCTTTATGGTATAACCAAAAATAATATAATTTGGAGTTTAACAGAGCTAGAATATATTTTAAACTAAATCCTCTTTTAGGATTAGTAATAAAATAAACATCAGAACTTGCAAACCAATCTGTTTCATTATATCCAAATGTGTTTGTAGAACTTCGTTGAGGTGCTACTATTTTAGAGCCCTTAAATATAGATAATTTGCGAGGACGGTTTAAATAAGGAGAATTATCAGAAGATATGTCAATAATTTTTTTGAATTTTTTTATATGTTCTTCCACATCAGGATAATCAGAAATATTTACCATATTTTTTTTCAAATACAAAATATAACTATCATTTCGTGTTTCTGTTGTGTATCTATGAACATTAGAGTTCTTAAAAAAAGGAACTATTAAATTACTCAATTCTTGATCATGTATTTTGTTAATCAAGGAAATATCATTTGGGTTGTTCGTATTTAGCACAAAAATACCATCATCTTTTTGAGCTTGAACTCCGAATTTAGTTATATGTCGCTCTGATACTTTATCAGCCCCACTCACAATTCCTTGGTTTACATTACAAATATCACCGAGACATTCGTTGCCATTTTGAATTTTGTTCAAAATGTTTGTTATATGATTATTTTCGTCCTCTTTTTCAAGGCGAATATAATGATTTATACCATCATAGAGATCTTTTTGAGGAACTTTTTGATAAACTGTATCTGTGTTGTTTCCTAAAACAATATCCTGAAGATCTCTCGGGCTGGCAAATCCTGTCTTGGAAGTAATACTGCATTGACAGTCTTCCTGATTAGAAAAACGGCTCCTTTTTTGTATCATTGTAATCATATTGTGTTGACCAGTTGCCGATTTGAATATTTTTAATTCATTAAAGTTAATCAAGTGAATTATATTTGAACGCTCTTTTAAGTCTTTTCTTAATTTCACACCACCCGTCGCTGTAATATAGTAATTTGTCGTAATAAAGGAACTAATTCCATCTTCTCTTAGCAAATCAAGTGCAAGATGGAAGAAAAAGTAAAAATAATCCATTTTCCCTTGATAAAAACGACCTAACGAACATTTTTTAATCGGTTCAAACAAATCTTTATGACCTTTTTCCCCTACATACGGTGGGTTGCCAATAACAATATCAAAGCCTTTATTTTGATGGAAAACCTCCGAAAAGAATATTCTATAATCAAAATCCCCCTCTTTAGTGAATTCCTTTAAAATATCATCAATTTTTCTTTTTAATTTTCTTTTATTAGCATTTCTCGTTTCATTATAAAATTCAGATTTATAATTTTTTAATTCATCTAACATATCCTTATTAAAAAGACTACTATCAATGCTGACTAAGGAATTAGCACACATAATTTTATAATCGAGATTTGGTAACGGCTTAATATCATCAATAGAATTTTCATCCACTACTAAGGAAAGCCAAAATCTGAGCTTTGCAATCTCAACAGCTCCTGAATCAATATCTACTCCATAAATGGATTTTTGTATTGCTTGACGCTTGTATGTATAAGCATTTCTAATTCTTTTGTCTTTGATATAACCTGCTTCTAATAAATTCAAACGGGCTCTTACAATTTCATTCATCATACCGACAGGAAAAGCTCCAGAGCCAATAGCAGGATCACAAACTAAAATATTTTATAAAGCGTCATCTATTTCCTTTGCATAAACCCTGATAGATTGAGGAATTTGTGCTTTATAAGATGTATGTCTGCCTTGTTCTTCCTTTTGCCCTGTGACCTTGTCGTGTTCTCTAAACATATCACCATAACGTATAAAATCAGATAAATCGTCTTTTTTTATGTGTTCTTCAAGAACATTATGAGTCAATTCAGGTTGTTTCTTTAAGAAGCCAAAGAAGACTTTTTGATCTTTTTCAATGAACTCCTGGTTTAATGTATTTAGCTTATTGTATAAGTAATTGATAAGGCTTTCTTGACACATATAATGAACTATTTCACGAGGTGTATAAAAAGCACCTTTTGATTTTCTATCGTTCACTTCCAAAAGATTTTCAAAAACCTTACCCAGCATTTCGGGGTCAACAGCAACTTCTTTTTCTAAATCTTCATCTTCACGAACAGTAAAGTTATATCTATCAAAGACATCTAAAATACCACTCCCAATATCCCCCTCAGGCGTTCTTTCATTATTGGAAAATAATTCATTAGGAATTAAAACACCAAAATCGCGCCAATTATAATCATTAACTGGTTCAAAAAGTCCACCATTTAAGAATGGAATACGACAATCAAACAACACAAAATAACTATCTTTTCTCTCAATAGCCAGGGCTTCATAAAACAAATGTTCCAAATAATCATTAAAGTAGTTAAGACTTTTTGCTTTTGCTTGATTAAAAATTGTTCTCAAAAAACGCTTATCACCCATACCCCAAGAGGAATCTTTAGGAACTCCTAACCAACTTTTTTCTGTAAAAAGTATAAGAATACAATTTGCCCTAACAATTTTTTACAAAAAAGAGGTGTTGGCAAATTGCAAAGAACAAAATTTGTGTTTATAGCTACATCTCGTTCTCTAATTCTATCAATTGTTTCAACAAGCTGTAAAAATAGTTCTTTGTATTTTTCAAAAAATTCATTAGAAACTTTTTCTATATTAAAGACGTCTTCTAATTCTGATAATGTGGGGTTTCCATCAGCTATTAGAAGTGGTAAGAATCGCTTGCAGGCAGTATGTATTTGTTCAGAGGCTCCAACTAAGAATGAAAAACGTCGTGCAGGAGTAAATTCTTTTTTGATACGATTTTTATTTTATCATAACTATAATCCATTTTTACTAATGACAAGCGCCAATCCTTATGATCATCGTCATCTGAATAAAAAGCAACAAGAGCAGAATCTCTTAATATATCTCTACGACCACCATTCAAATACCACGAAATAAAGTTTCGTTGCATTGTTCTTGCTCTTTCCAAAGCTTTGGCATTTTTAACACAAACAACCAAGACATCAACTGACTGATTATGTGCATCCTTATATTTATCAATTCTTTTATAAGAAACGATATGTTCTCTAAAAGATTCACGAATGTATAAACCCATGTATGCCTTTTCATCCAACGCTTCATAATCATTAAAAATGTTGTAAATAAATTCTCTAAAACTATCTTCATTATAGGCGTTGCCAAGAACTTTTTTAACTAAAAATGTCGCTTCTTTTGTATTCATTTTCTATTTTTTTATATAAAAATATTCTGATAAAATTATTTCCTTAAAATCAGGAATTTTTTTGGTAGGGACTTCTGCAAAATGCAGAATTCTCTTAGGAAAACATATTTTTAATTTTCCTAAAACTTTTATTCCGTCATCTAAGTTTATTTTATTTAATTCGTTATTGGCTGCTTGTACCGTTTTCTTTGAGATATTTCCCATTTCCAACGCCGTTTTAACGGTTTGCAAAAATTCTTCATCTTCTTCTGTGAAAATAGAAGTATCTTTTAATAATATTTTTACAATCATTGAAATTTTCATTTCATTTGAATGACCAGTTCCAGCACGACTTGACATATATTTATCTTCTGAACGTTCTAGATCTGCCAAAAAGTCTTTATTTTTTTGTAATAAATCAAAGAATTCTGATGGGATTTTTTTCTTTTTACGAGATGGTTCACATTCAAAAGCCGATGCTGCTGTCATAAAATCAAGTTCCTCAGACATTTTACCATTGGATCTAATAAACTTTTTCAAGAAACCTTTTTTAAAAAAACTAATTAAGCAATCTGATTCTTCATCTTTTGAATGATAGGAAGTTCTTGCTTTTTTAGGTAGTTTTTTTTTCAAAAAGCGCTGGTTGTTTATCTCTGATATTGCGGATAACATTAAGATATTTTAGTTCTGTTTCTACATTATCATATTCTGCTTCTAAGTGATTTTTATCGTTTAATTGTCTATATAATTACTTCCAAACAATTCGTGGCTTCCGACTTCCTCAACATCTGAAAGATATTTTGCATCTTCCCCAAGAGTGTTATGGAATGCTTGGATTTTAGATATAATATTTGCCTCTAAATGAAGGTGAGTGTCAGATTCTGCTGTAGGGAAACAGTTAAATACATGAATTATAGAATGTGTGGTACCGACACGATTAACACGACCGACACGCTGTAAAACACGTGTAGGATTCCAAGGTAAATCATAGTTAACTAAAACATTCGATCTATGCAAGTTGATACCTTCTGCCAAGACATCTGTGGTTATTAAAATATCAATATCATCAACCTGATTATCAGCTTTTGGGTCAAAGTTATTTTTAATAACTTGGCGAGCATTTTCAGAAGATAAGAAGACCCCATTAAAATCAGCTCCCTCACTAGAATAACGCATAACTTTTCCATTAAATTCTTGTGCTAATCTCTTGTATATGAAATCAGATGTTTCTTTTGATTCTGTAAAAACAACAACTTTATTTTCTATCAAGTTTCTATCTTTCTTTAGCATCCTCACAAATTCATCAAGTTTTGGGTCTAAGTTAATTAGTTTCCATAATCTTTGTATTTCAAGCAAAATATCTAAGTCATGTTTGAGCTTTCCGACAAAATCATCATTAAATTCATCAGACTTATATCTTTCTGCTTTTTCATTTTCCACCAAATCTAACAATTTATCTTCTTGATCGTTTTCTAACAAGTCATAGACATTAACCTTTTTACTAATATAAATCGTTCCACCCTCATACATATTTATAAATTTTTCATAAGATTCAACAAAACGGTTTGTTGTTTTCTTAAAAGCATAGAAACTACTCTCTAATCGTTTTACAAGAATACCCTTAATAAAACCACCAGCGTTTTTTTGCCGTTGTTCAACCAAACCAAAGTCATCGGGTTTTTCTTTGAGATATAATAACGGTGTATAACGAGAATAAGAGAAATCCTTAATGAGTTCTATTGTTTTGTTAAAAATAGCATCAATTTCCTCATTAAATACATAAACAATTCTATGTGGATCTGCAAGCTTTGGAAAACTCAATTTTTGATTTTTAATATCTTTTTTAAAGTATTTCTTAATTTCACCTCTTGTTCTTCGTATCATCAAGTGAGTTAAAACCTTATTTCTAATTTCAACAGAAGCTAATGAAACTTGTCGCAAATATTCGGGAGAGCCTTTATCCTTTCCTGACAATTTTTTCTTTTGGGCATTAAAAAAGTTTTCTAAATTAGGAACACCAGGAATATTACTTTTCTTTGCTGGCTGGAATAATTTAATTAGAGCCAACAAATCATCAAACCTGTTATTGATTGGAGTTGCTGATACTAAAACAACCTTTTTATTTCGACAAATGTTATGCAGTTTTTCATATCCCCAAGTGATTTCATTTCTAAACCTGTGAGCCTCATCAATAACAATAACATCATAATGTTCAGATTCAGATTCTACCTTATCTAGGTTTCCGATAGATTCTATAGTAAAACCACCAACACGAAAATCTCGCATAGCATTTTTCCAACTATCTTGTAAAACGGGAGGACATAAAATCAATTTGCGTTCTGTTGACAACTGTTGCAATAATAATGCAGTAATATATGTTTTACCAAGACCAACGACATCAGCTAAGAATACGCCATTATAATTATTTAAGATTTTCTTTGCAGAAGCAACGGCCTGTTTTTGATATTCCAATTCCATAAAGTCGTCAGGTAACATAAAGTTATTTTCTTTATCAAAGTTTATATCTTCCTTAAAATACTCGTAAAGAAGTTTCAAGTATATTTCATATGGAGTGATATTTGTATTCAACCAAGTGTGATTATCTACAGTGTCAATTTAGTCTTGTGTAATATCTGTTCCTTGTTTCCAAAGTTCTTCAAATCGTTTGAGAGCAAATTCAACATCTGGTCTATCTTTTAATTCAACATTAAATTCTCTATTTGCTTTTAAACCATTTTCAGAAAAATTACTGGAACCTGTAATTACACTTCCAAAATCCCTGTCATCTTTACGATAACGAGTAATATAAACCTTGGCATGAATTTTTTCAGGGAACGCACGAATTTCCAATTTTCCTTCTTGGATAAATCTTCTAAATTCAGAAACAGCTTTCTCTATTTCAGAATTATCTTCTGAGTTTTCAAATTCTTTTCTCATGTTTTCGACAAAGTTTTCTTTAACTTCGTGTTTAGAAAAAGAAAATTCTCCTTGTTTGTTTTTATTTTCTTCAACAATTGTTGTTATTTGTTCATCAGTACTTAATCCAACTAAAATACGAATCTTATCAACATCTTCCAATGAGGGATAAATGTTATTAAAACCTGTTGAACGAAAATAGCCCGCAAGAATATCAAAAAATTGTGCTCCTTTGAGGGTTCTTTGGAAACGGCTTAAAAGAGAATCTTTATCAGTATTCGTAAAAAAACGAAAATCTGTTTCTGTCATCATTTGGCTCCATCAATTAACTGCATATTATATAATGTTAATTTGTTTTTCAATAAAATTATGCAAATATATGCATTTTCTGTCATTTCTAGTCTTTCCATTCTTTCTTTTTATCAAAATCCCTGGGTTCAATGACTTTGACGTGATTGCAACATGTATATGTTTTGTAGACTTACTTATTTTCTCTAACTGTCAAACTAAGTTCTCTTAATATAGTATCTATACCATTTTTTGTTGTGCTAGATATTATAAATACTTTTTTATTTATAGTTTTTTCTAATATTTTTCTTTTAGATTCTAGTTCATCTTGATTTATGGAATCTATTTTTGTAAGAGCAACTAATTCATTTTTACCAGATATATCATATTTTTCAGATTTGATTTCCTTTCTTATTATCTTATAATCGCCAACTATATCATTAGAATTACAATCTATTAAATGTAGTAAAACAGAACATCTTTCAGCATGTTTAAGAAATCTATCACCTAAACCTTTACCTTCACTTGCACCTTCTATAAGACCAGGTAGATCTGCTATTACAAATTCAAAATCGTTAACGTAAGCCATACCTAATTTTGGTTCTAATGTTGTGAATGGGTAATTGGCTATTTTTGGTTTAGCTCTTGTTGCTACAGACAAAAATGTTGATTTTCCAGCATTTGGTAATCCTACTAAACCAACATCTGATAATAATTTTAATCTTAATAACAAATCAAATTCTTCACCGTTTTGTCCTGAATAAGCTATTCTTGGTGCTTGATTGGTTGATGATTTAAATCTGACATTTCCAAAACCACCATTTCCACCTTTGGCCGCTAAAAATTCCATATTATCTTCGATCATATCGCAGAATAATGAACCATCTTCAAATAATATTTGTGTTCCAATAGGAACTGTTATAATTATATCTTTTCCATTTTTTCCGGTCTGACTTTTTGATTTACCATTTTGGCCATTTTCTGCTTCAAAATTTCTTTTATATCTAAAATCTATTAGAGTATTTAAATTATTGTTTGTTCTAAAAATTACATTACCACCATTACCACCGTCTCCTCCATCCGATCCAGCTTTTGGTCTGAATTTTAGTCTTAAAAAACTTATTTTTCCGTTTCCGCCATTCCCGGCTCTTATATGTATATTGGCTTCGTCTATAAATTGCATTTTAAATACCTGGTACCCTGAAGAGGACTTGAACCTCCATAATCAAAAGATTACTAGTACCTGAAACTAGTGCGTCTACCAATTCCGCCATCAGGGCAATTAATTACATATTATTAAATAGTATTTATTGTAAAAAGCCAATGTTTTTTATTTTTTATCCTTTTAAAAAAATTTTTTTCAAAGAAATTCAATTAATTTGTCACATTTTTTTTGTGGAGGTTCTATACTAAAGAATATTTGTAATTCGAAATTTTTTTTGTTTAGCTAGTTGACTTTTATTAAACTTGTGAGTATAATTGAAAATGTTCGGAAGCAAACTTTTTAATGTAGATGTATTAACATCCAGTTTTCTTCTGGTTGGTGTTTTTTATTGTGAATATAAATCAATGCTAAAATGTAAGTACAAACGATAGCATTTTGCTATTTGTTTGAATCCAAATTGTGTAGACTTAAATCTACACGTAATTTTTGTGTCTTAGTATAAGAAATAAATTAAGAGCATTTGGTGGATGCCTTGGTATTGGAAGGCGATGAAGGACGTGATAGACTGCGATAAGCTTCGGGGAATTGTCAATATGTTTTGATCCGAAGATGTCCGAATGGGGAAACCCACTCTTTATAGAGTATCTATAATTGAATACATAGGTTATAGAAGCGAACTTGGTGAACTGAAATATCTTAGTAGCCAAAGGAAAAGAAATCAATTGAGACTCTCCTAGTAGTGACGAGCGAACGGGGATCAGGCCAATGTCATTGGTATAATAATTAGAACGAGTTGGAAAACTCGACCATAGAAGGTGATAGTCCTGTATAGGTAAAAGTTACTAATGAATACGAGTAGAACGGGGCACGTGAAACCTTGTTTGAATATGGGGGGACCATCCTCCAAGCCTAAGTACTAACCAATAACCGATAGTGAACTAGTACTGTGAAGGAAAGGTAAAAAGAACCCTGATAAAGGGAGTGAAATAGAATCTGAAACCGAATGCTTGCAAGCAGTCAGAGCGGACTTGTTCCGTGATGGCGTACCTTTTGCATAATGGGTCAGCGAGTTAATATATAAAGCAAGCTTAAGTCGATAGATGTAGGCGTAGCGAAAGCGAGTCTTAATAGGGCGAATTAGTTTTATGTATTAGACCCGAAACCAGATGATCTAACCATGGTCAGGTTGAAGGTGTAGTAACATACACTGGAGGA
>CASFUN010000058.1 GCA_949298005.1 uncultured Alphaproteobacteria bacterium
AAATAAGAATTCTTAAAGGTGATAAAGTAGAAGTTGAGATGACTCCCTATGATCTTACTAAAGGTAGGATTGCTAAGAGGGGGTGAGACTGTTATAGATTAATTGATTTTATTATGACAGATGTTATAGTTTTTTAAAAGTATTTATAAGTATATGAATCAAGATATTGTTGTTATAAAAAAAAATGGAAAAAGTCAAAAATTTTATCAAGAAAAAGTAAATAATACTTTAGAATTAGCCTCAAAAGGGCTAAATGGTATTTCTCTTGATGAGATAAAGTATAAAATTAGTCAGCAGGTTTATGACAAAATTTATACTGAAGATTTGATAAAACTCATGATAAAAATATCTGCTGATATGATTAGTGAATTTAGTCCAGATTATCAATATTTAGCAGCACGATTAAGTATTTTTAAATTAAGAAAATCAGTATTTGGTTCAATCAAGATAAAAAAATTATACGACCATATAAAAGATTCAGTAAAATTTGGTTATTATGATAAAGAAATTTTAGATTATTATTCCAAAGATGAAATAGAACAAATAGATAATTTTATAGATCATGAAAGAGATTTTTTGTTTAGTTATGCAGCTATAAAGCAATTAGAAGGAAAATATTTGGTTCAAAATAGAGTAACCAAAGAAATATTCGAGACTCCGCAATTTCTTTATATTTTGATTTCAATGATATTATTCCATAATTATGATAAAAATATTAGATTGGAATATGTAAAAAAGTTTTATGATGCCATATCTTTATTTAAAATATCTTTACCAACTCCAATTATGGCAGGCGTTAGAACAAAAAATAGACAATTCAGTTCTTGCGTACTTATAGAATGTGGAGACAGTTTGGATTCTATTAATGCCACTGCTAGTTCTATAGTTAAATATGTTAGCCAAAGAGCTGGTATAGGTGTTAATGCCGGCAGAATTAGGGCTATTGGCAGTTCTATAAGAAATGGTGAAGCAATGCATACTGGGTGCATATCATTCTATAAATATTTTCAATCAGCTGTTAAATCTTGTTCGCAAGGAGGAGTAAGATCTGGTAGTGCAACGGTTTTCTTCCCTATTTGGCATTTAGAAGTAGAGAATTTATTAGTGTTAAAAAATAATCGTGGAATTGAAGATAATAGAGTCAGACATATGGATTATGGAGTTCAATTATCAAAATTATTCTATGAGAGATTTTTAAAAAATGAAAATATAACTTTATTCAGTCCTTCTGACGTTCCTGAGCTTTATGATACTTTTTTTGAGGACGAAAATAAATTTAAAAAATTATATGAAAAGTATGAGAAAGATAAAAAAATAAGAAAAAAACAAATTAAAGCCTCAGAATTATTTACAATACTTATAAATGAAAGAATATCAACCGGAAGAATATATATACAAAATGTTGATCATTCTAATTCACATAGTCCATTTTTAGTTGATAAAGCCCCAATAAGACAAAGTAATTTATGTTTAGAAGTTACACTACCGACAAAAGTCATAAAAAAAATTGATGATGAAGAAGCAGAAATAGCTTTATGTGTCTTAGCGGCATTTAATTTAGGAAGTATAGAAAAATTGGACGAACTAGAAGAATTAGCTGATTTAATAGTTAGAGCTTTAGATGAATTATTAGATTATCAAGACTATTTGCTTCCAGCATCAAAAAATTCAACAATAAAAAGAAGATCTCTTGGTATAGGTGTAATAAATTATGCATATTATTTAGCTAAAAATGAATGTAATTATTCCAATGGAACAGCTAAAAATATAACACATAGGACATTTGAAGCAATTCAATATTATCTATTAAAAAGTTCAAATAATTTAGCTAAAGAAAAAGGTGCTTGCCCAGGTTTTGAAGATACAAAATATAGTAAAGGTCTATTGCCAATAGATCACTATAATAAAAATGTTGATGAAATATGTAATGAAAATTTATATTTAGATTGGGAAGAATTAAGAAAAAATATTAAAACTTACGGTCTAAGAAATAGTACATTGACAGCTTTAATGCCATCAGAAACTTCATCGCAAATATCAAACGCAACGAATGGTATTGAACCACCAAGAGGATATGTAAGTATAAAAACTAGTAAAGATGGTATATTAAAACAAGTTGTTCCTGACATTAAAAAATACGCCTTTAATTATGAATTATTATGGGATATACCAAACAATGAAGGTTATATAGAACTGGTTGCTATTATGCAAAAATTTGTTGATCAATCTATATCGGCAAATTTAAATTATGACCCAAGCAAATATGAGGATCAAAGATTACCTATATCAGTTGTTATGAAAGATATATTGCTAGCTTATAAATATGGTATAAAAACTATATATTATCATAATACACGAGATAGAGCTAGTGATGAACAAATTGAAGTTTGTTCTGGTGGAGCTTGTAAAATTTAATAAATATTATTGTAAAAACTATGCCTTACAGTACTTTTAACAGAAATAAAAATGATATAATGAAAGAACCAATGTTTTTTGGTCAAAATGTCAATATATCAAGATTTGATAAACAAAAATATCCAATTTTTGAAAAACTAACAGAACGACAACTTTCATTTTTCTGGCGACCTGAAGAAATAGATGCTACCCAGATGATGGAAGAGTATAATAATTTGAAAGAAAATGAAAAACATATTTTTATAAGTAATCTAAAATATCAGACCTTGTTAGATAGTGTTCAAGGAAGAAGTCCAAATGTAGCTCTTCTGCCAGTTGTATCATTGCCAGAGCTGGAAACTTGGATAGAAACCTGGAGTTTTTTTGAAACTATTCATTCACGATCGTACACACATATAATAAGGAATAGTTTTACAGATCCATCAATAATTTTGGATGATATAGTTCTAAACGAATATATTTTAGCAAGAGCTAAAGATATAGCTAAGTATTATGATGATTTTATAATCAACTCACAAATTTTACAATCACAAGGTACAGGAATATATAATATTAAAGGTGAGGAAAGGACGATTAATCTTAGAAATACAAAAAGATCTCTATGGTTATGTATGAATTCCATATATGCTTTAGAGGCAATTAGATTTTATGTAAGTTTTGCATGCTCTTTTGCTTTTGGAGAAAGAGAACTGCTTGATGCTAATGCTAGGATAATAAAATTGATAAGTAGAGATGAAGCATTACATATGGCTGGTACACAAACAATAATAAATCTATGGAAAAAAGGTGAAGATGATCCTGAAATGGGTGAAATTGCTGAAGAAATGAAGGATTATGGAGAAAAAATATTCTTGGATACTATGCAACAGGAAATAGAGTGGACTGATTATTTGTTTAAAGATGGTTCAATGTTGGGTTTAAATAAGAAAACACTTGTAGATTATTTAAAGTATATTTCTGCGAATAGAATGTCAGCTGTTGGATTTAAAACTGAATTTGAATTTCCCGAAAAAAATCCATTACCTTGGATGAATAATTGGTTAAATAGCGATAATGTGCAAGTTGCACCTCAAGAAGTTGAAATGACGTCATATTTAATAGGGCAAATTGATGCTCATTTAGATTCAAATGATTTCAAAGAATTTATAGATAAAATATAGATTTTTTAGAATTTATAGATAGTGGCTCCCCTTATTTTATGAAATTCGAACTAAATATTATAATGATGTGATATGTTTTTATTCATTAATAGAGCTTGATAGAAACGATAGAACTTTAGTTTGACAAAACTATTGGTTGATTATATAACAATGATATTGTTTAATTTTGTAAAAGTGAAAGATGTAAAATGTTAGCAGAAGAACTGTTATTTGTTTTAATTTCAGAATTGGAAAAAGAATTCAAACTTGCTCCTACAGGTGATTGTATTACTTGGCGCTCTAATTACCATCCAAATATTTTACCAGCGCAAATGGAAAATATGATTAATAAATTAGTGTATGAGTATCAGGCACTTCAATTTGAAAGAAAATAGGAATTTATTCTTTCAGGTATTGCATCTTGTAGTTTTTGTGAAATTAAAAAAACAGATAAATTTGATGATGTATATATGAATTTGTATCAAAATTATAAAAAAGTTCAGCAAATGAAAAGTGAAAATGATCAAAGTTCTGATATTTTAAAATTGGACTATACAAACGATAGAAAATTGTTGTTAAATAATATATTTTTATTAGCTCAGACAAGATATGATTCAATTAATGATCGAATGCTTCGTTTTTTAATCAATCATCCCAATATCACTTATTCAAGAAAAGATTTAGAAAATGAGGGCGTGCTTAATATCCAAGCCAATGAAGACAAAGATTTTTATATCTTCCTAGATGATATAGGAATGAGAGGGGATTTGAAAAAAGCCTTTTTTTCAACCGAGTTGTCAAAAGATTCTATATGCTTAACTAATCCGTTCAATAAGAATCAATTAAGAGTAAAAGGCGTTGATTTTATTGATTTGAGGAAATTAAATAAGTCTAACAAATCACAGATTACTAGACAAACGCTCGCTAATCACTAGATTTACTAGATTTATTGCAAGATAAAACTAGTTGTACCTATCCTTTAGGTATGACTGATATTCAAATTTTAAATAGAGCTATTATGAGAAGGTATAATGATCAGCTATCAAAATCAGAGGTATATGAAGCTGAAAGTAATCTTATAAGCTTTTTTGAAATGCTTGTATCAATCGACAGAAGGAATAAATCTCAAGCAGAAAGTATAAAAGATGAGCAGAGTTACGAATGTAAATATAGATCTGATTCCAAGTAAAGATGGTTTAATCGGTTTTGCAAGGATTCTGATTGATAACTCCATTTGCCTTGGATGTATCGGAATTTATAAAAGACTTAACAAGAAAGGTTATCATTTAACATATCCAG
The DNA here is from genome assembly GCA_949298005.1 of uncultured Alphaproteobacteria bacterium. Taxonomy (GTDB): domain Bacteria; phylum Pseudomonadota; class Alphaproteobacteria; order Rickettsiales; family UBA1997; genus CALXRO01. The sequence continues at coordinate 4,854 of CASFUN010000058.1, forward strand.
AAAAATCAGGCAGACAGGTTTTTTATCCAATAAATATTGAGATGACTAGGCAAATTGAACAGAGTGTTTTTGGTAAGCTAAATGATGTGTTAAAAAGAGTGAAATATGATAGATACTGTAGTGATGACAATACCAATGATGGATTTTAAAATTTTAGACTATGATGCCTTTAATCCATCAGCGAGAGGTATTTTTGAGCCACCATACTATAAATTATCTCATGTCTATATAAATTGTATTCAGAATCCAACGAAAAATGATAAAGAACAGAAAATTTATAAACCAAGACTTACAGTGAGTAAAAAATTATTGTGCGGTGGATTTTCTATAGTTTTAAAAATTGAATTTTCTGTGCCCAAGTTGCTTTTTAATAATAATTTCCAAAGCTAGAAGATAGTGATTTTAATGATGTTATTAGAATACTAAAAAAAAGATTGTATGAAATGTCTGTACTTGTAGCAGAAGATGTGTTGAAAAAAGCAGATATAACAGCAATACATTATGGAAAAAATATTTTATTAACCACCGCCACAGCTTCATTAGTTATAAAAATGCTTAAAAAGTTTGATGTTTCACATAGATTGGATGAAGGAAATAATGATTTTAGAAATGATGGTCAAGCAATAAGGTTTCATACAAATACGTATGAGCTTACTTTCTATGATAAAATGAAAGACCTAGAGAAAGCTAATATAAGTGAAAAAAGAGCTATTGAATGTGATAATTATACGCAATATGATCTTTTTACTTTGAATGAACGAGAAAGAAATGAAATTTTGAGAATGGAACTCAGACTAAATAATCGAAGGAAAATTTCTGAAACGTTGCGAAGAATCGGTGTAAATCCTAAATCCACGCAATTTGATAACTTATTTCATAAAGAGATAGCAAAGCGATGCTTGATATATTTTTGGGATAAAATGATAGTTCCCTCACAAAATCTTATATTGCTTAGTGAAGATGATATTATAGTTTTATATACTAAAATTAAGAGTTTAGGTTTTTCTGATACAAAAGCCTTAAATGCAATAGGTTTATTAAATTTAATTAAAAATGATGGTGTCAGAACCTTTAAGCAAATGAAAAATAAAAAAGGAAATGCATTTTATAGAGCAAAAAAAAACATTAAATGCTATAGATGGCGGAAATACTTATTTGTTTGATGTGTTTAATTATATTAAACTAGTAATAGTGGAAATGGCAAGTATTCGGGATTTGGAAAAATTAAAACTGTGAATTTAACTTGCTTTTTATATTTGCAATTCATAGTATTTATTAGAAAAATATTTGTTTTCTTGATGTTTATCAGCATTCATTTTAAATGATGGGTTATGTTTGAACAGAATTTTAAGAATATTGACAATGAATTACACAAAGATGCCGGATGTTCTACAGAAATGGACTATATAGAACAAACTTCTTGGTTGTTATTCTTAAAGTATCTGGAAGATCTTGAAACTAATCGGAGGATGGAAGCAGAGCTAAACGGTAAAAAATATACTCCGATAATTGATGAAAAATATACTTGGAGTAGTTGGGCATATCCTAAAAATGCTGAAGGTAAGCTAGATTATCACAAAGCTATGACCGGAGATGATCTGATTCAATTTGTTAATACCAAGCTTTTCCCTTATTTGGCGCATTTTAAAGAATTAGCAGAGGCTGCTGATACTTTGGAATATAAAATTGGAGTAATTTTTAGCGAAATCAGAAATAAAATAAATGATGGCTATATTTTGCGTACAGTTATCAATATCATGCAAGAAATGCGGTTTCAAACTTCACAAGAAAAGCATGAGTTGTCAGAACTGTATGAAGGAAAAATTCAAAATATGGGTAATAGTGGTCGTAATGGTGGTGAATATTATACCCCAAGACCTTTAATTCGTGCCATTATAAATGTTGTTCAGCCTAAAATAGGCAATAAAATATATGATGGAGCTTGTGGTTCTGCAGGGTTTTTAGTTGAAGCTTTTAATTATCTTAAGGAAAGTAAGCAATTAACTGTTGATGAAATGGAAATTTTGCAAAAGAAAACCTTTTATGGTAAAGAGTTTAAGCCACTTCCATATATTATAGCTATTATGAATATGATTTTGCATGGTGTAGAAGCTCCAAATATTATTCGAAAGGATACACTTTCTGAAAATATTATGGCTGTGCAAACAAAAGACCAATTTGACGTGATTTTGGCAAATCCGCCATTTGGTGCTGCGACAAGCAAGGCTGATATTCAAAATTTTCCAATTAAGACCAGTGAAACGGCTTATATGTTTATTCAGCATTATATTAAATATCTCAAAGCGGGCGGTAGTGCAGGTATTGTTATTAAAAATACATTTTTGAGTAACGGAGATGCAACCGAAGTAAGAAGAGAACTTTTAGAAAGTTGTAATCTTTATGCAATATTGGATTTGCCAGCAAAAGTATTTTCAGCAGGAGTTAAAACTGTTGTTCTATTTTTTAAGAAAGGTGAACCTACTAAGAAAATTTGGTATTATCAGTTAAACCTTGAGAGAAATTTAGGCAAGACAAATCCTTTGAATGAAAATGATTTGGCTGATTTTTTAGAGTGTTATAGAGGATTAAAAGAAACTGATAATTCTTGGTTTGTCGATTTAAAAGATGTTAATCTGGATACATTAGATTTATCAGTTAAAAATCCTAATAAAAACGATGAAGTGACCTATAGGGAACCAAATGAGATAATTGGAGAGATTGAAAGATTAGATGCTGAAAGCTCAGAGTTATTGGCAAAGATTAAGGAGTTGTTGTGATGGGGACGTTTATAACATCTTTTACAGCGATAGTTGCCGTTTATATTGCCTATCAACAATGGAGAACAAGCGAGCGAGAGATTAAAAAAGATATGTTTAATTTGAGGTATAATCATTTTATTATGCCAATAAGAGAAAGTTTAAATAAAATTAATTCGGTTTTAGGTGATAAGAATTTTAATTTTCAGGCATTAATACAACAGGAATTTAATATATTTAGTCAGCATTTAGCTCTTATAGATATTTAATTAATGAAGAAGATGCAGAAGAATTGATGGTTTGCTATAAGAAATTATTACGTTATTGTGAGGCATATCATAATGGTAAATATACAAGAGAGCAGTTTGGGCAAAAAATTGCATATACGTTGCAATATATAGATGAGATTTTGTACTCATATCTCTATTTGGAAAAAGATAGTTATTATAACTTAATTACTATTGTTAAAAGAGTTATTAGCTTTGTTTTAAAGCTTATTACACATATTAAATATCAACGAAAATTGAATAGAAAAAGAAGAATGTCTATAGCAATAAAAAAAGTTGAAGATATGGCAGATAGAAA
>CASFUN010000059.1 GCA_949298005.1 uncultured Alphaproteobacteria bacterium
ACAAAAGATATAAGTTTTCCATCTGGAGACCAAGATGGTTTATCGTATATTCCAGAACCTTTAGATATTAATTTTTCAGTATCATCTTCAAGGTTTTTAACATATAGTTTTCTTACACCACTTCTATCAGAAACATATACTATTTCCTTACCGTCTGGACTAAAACTTGCAGCTGTATTAATACTGTTTGAGTCTGTTAACTTTGTATTAACCATTCTTTTAAAGTCAAAAAGATATAAATTTGTATCAGCATTGTCATTTGTTCCAGCTATTATAATTTGATTATTACTACTATTAGGATTAACACTAGCTGCTGTAGTCATAATCTGTCCACTAGAAATTTTTGTTAAAGCATTTGTATTAAGATTATGTTTGATAATAAAAGGACCTTCTTTTAAGTATTCCAAATAAAATATTTCATCATTTTTATATCTAGAAAATGCGGGAGTTAATTTTAAATTTCTACTATCTGTTACTTTTATATTATTAGTTCCATCAAAATTAATTATAGATATTTGTTTATTCCTATTCATAACACCACCAGTTTCCGAAACATAAGCTATTTTACTATCAAAAATTCCACAATTCTCTTTAGTTGTAGTAACAAATATAAAATCAGAAATAAGATTAGCAATTCTATAAGAATTATTATCTTTTCCATAATATAAAATATAATAATGTCCGTCAACAAATTTCTCTTCCAAAATATCCCAAATCATAACTTGTAGTTTTATCTTTTCATTTCCAATATCAGATATAAGAAAACTAACGACAAAATCAAAATTACTCAAATAATCAGATAAAATATAGTTAGATATGTTATATTTTTCATTATCTGCTATATAATAATTAATATCTCTACATGAATTTCTATCTAGATCAATATCATAAAGCTTAGTAATTCTTAAATTTGAAGATATTTTTTTATATATATTTTCTAAAACAAAAACTTGTTCTTTTTTTTCTATAGAGAAATACTTTTTATGAGTTTCCTTATTTGCCTCATTACTACTAACTTTAAGGCTAAAACATGGTTCCAATAAACCCACTTTAATTCTATTATTATTTATAAAATTATTATCTATAACTATATTTTCTTCATAATATAATTCTCTATCTGATTCAGCAAACAAATTTTGTTGTTTTATCAAAAAAAATAATAAAAAAATAAATAAAAATTTTTTAAACATACTTTATAGCTTCTACTTACTGTTAAATATAAATTTAATACTTTTCCAAGATTCATACTTACCAAGAGGTAAATTTCTTATCGGATTACAATAATCTATAGTTAATTTTATATTATTAATTGTATCATTGTATTCAATATTAGAATATTTGTTATTAGAATTTATAGGTTCAATTTTAATATTATTTATATCTATATAACCATTTCTATTAATATTGAGAACAATGGCTACATTAAATTTGTTTTGTTTTTTTGTCTTTAAAATTGCATTCTTGTAACATATTACAAACTGATTTTGTATAGAAATTTTTTCTCTTTTCGATAATGATTTACTATCATATCTTTCATTCCAATTATCTTTTAAAAGTTCTATATCTTCTTCTGTAAATATTTTATCCATATCCACTTTAAAAGTTTTTCCATTATGATTTTTTGATTTTTTTGTATCACTATCAAGCACATATTCATCATTTTTCACAATATCCATAGGAACATTGCTAGAAGCTGATGCTAGTAATCTTTTATAATCTGTTGGATCTAGATATATAACATCACCACCTGTTATAGTCGCATCAGTAAAATGACCTTTTTCAAAAGTATTTATAATTTTATTTTTTATTAAACTACTTTGATTAACCTTTGACATATCAAAATTAAAACCAATTACATTTTTTATTGAATCTATTGGAACATTAGATATCGAACTATTTGGATTTTGATATTTTTTAGCTAAGTTGTATAGATTAATTTTTGATGTTAAATCTAATTGTTTAAATAAACTTTCGTTCGTCGTTTTTATTCTATTAATTTCAAAAAAATCATAATTAATTCCTGTCTCTATAATGTTTACATAGCTTTTCATAAGATTTTCATCAATAAGATAATTGCAAAATGCAAACAAAAAAATAAAAAAATGTAAAGTTAATGAATAGAGAAAACTTTTTATCATATTCTATTATGTATATCAGTTATCAAGGTAACATTTTTAAAATTGTTTTCATTAAGTTTACCAACAACATTTAAAACCTGTCCGTATTTACTATCTTTGTCAGCCATAACATATATCTTTATATATTTGTCCTTCAATGACAGCTCATCAACTACATTTACAATATTTTCATAATTCACATTCGCATAATTATTTATATTTATTCTACCGTCACTAATTATATAAACTTTTATTGGATCCTTCTTTAAAACAACAACCTTCGCAGTAGCACTTGGTAAATTCAATTTTAATCCATTAAAAAGATATTGAGCAGGAATCATAAAAGCTATCAACAACACAAATAAAATATCAATAAATGGCGCCAAATTTAGATCATTATTGTAACTAATATTCTTTTTTATCCTATATCTTTTAATCATCTTCTTTTTCTAACTCTTTTGATAAAATACCAAGAAATTCTAACGAAAAATTATTTAAATACTCTTCCATTAGATTTATTTTGTAATTAATCATTTGATAAGCAATAAGAGCTGGTATAGCTGAAACTAAACCAAAAATAGTTGTTATAAGAGCAGAATTAACACCAGGAGCTAGATTTGCAATAGTTGCTTCCTTCATAATAGAAATAGCCTTAAAACTCTGTGAAACACCCCATACAGTTCCAAGTAAACCAAAATAAGTTGATGTTGTTGCAATTATATTCATAAACTGCATTCCAGATCTTATATTTTGCATGCATCTTGAAATTGCAACAGTCATTATATCATACACTTTCTCAGATGCGTATTCTAACACTTACATTATCCTTAGTATTGACTAAACCCTCAATATCCTTCATAACTTCAGAAAAAACAGACACTGTTGGGCAAGTTATATTATCTTTATATTTTTGATATATATCATGTACATTCTCACCAGACCAAAATACTTTAAGAAAATTGTCTGTTCTAGAATTGATCGATATTATTTTAAAAACTTTTCCAAATATTAAAGCCCAACTAAATAGAGAAAAACCAGTTAAAATTATTATTATAATTTTTGATAAAAGATCTGTATTTGATAGCATTGATAGTATTTGAATACTTAAAAATTTTGGACTCATTTCCTATTTTTTGGTATAACTTTCTAAAAAAATAATAACTAATTATTAACTATTTTACAAGATTAAATTAGTTATCAAAATCAAAATTTTCCATAGGATGAGAATTAAAATATACATCCATAATTTTACTATTACTAACATGAGTATATATTTGTGTGGTACTTAAACTACTATGCCCAAGTAATTCTTGAATACTTCTTAAATCAGCTCCGTTAAATAATAATTCAGTCGCAAAAGAATGTCGTAAAGAATGTGGTGTTATATTTGCTGGTAGATTAAGTGATAATCTTATATTTCTGATTAATTTTTCAAAAACTGAAGCTTGATATTTTTTTCCTCTTTTACTGAAAAAAATTATTTCAGGATCAGTATAAGGACAAGACTTAATATAATCTTCAATAAGATCTACAGATATAGGCAATATTAATATAATTCTTTCTTTTTTACATTTTCCTAGTATTTTTATTTTATTTTTCTCTATAAAATCAGTTGTTTTTAAATTTAAAGCCTCATTGATTCTTAGACCACAGGCATAAATTAACATAAATAAAGCTAAATTTCTCTTTACACACCAATCTTCTTTTTCATAATTATTTATACATTGCAACATTTTTTTAAAATTATTTTGACTAACAATATTTGGTAAAGTTTTGTTGAATTTAGGGCCTTTTATTTTATGTATAATCTCATTTTTTAATTTAAATCTAACTTCTAAAAATTTAAATAGACTTTTTATAGAAGAAAGCGCTCTAGCATTGCTCCTATTCGAAATACCATCCATACTTCTATAACTTAGCCAAGACCTAATATCTTTATATTCCAACTCCTCAAAACTTCTGGAATCCTGTAAATTTTTATGTAAAACATTTACCAAAAAATATACAAAATTATCTATATCGTTCTTATACGAAACCAATGTATTGTCAGAATACATTTTTTCTTTACTTATATACAAATAAAAACTATTTATTAGTTCTTCCATAAAATATATTGTAAAACTTGAAAAGAAAATACAATTATGTTATCATATAGTCAATTTTAAGCTAATTATATATGAAAAAATTTTCATGTTTTATTTTATGTATTACATTAACCTCTTGTGCTAGTAAGAAAAAAGAAAGAGAAATTATAGCTCCAGATAAATTTTACGAAAGAGCTATGAAGAACCTTAAAAAAGACAATCCCACAGAAGCCGCAGAAGATTTTGAACGTCTAGAAGCCGAAAATCCTTTTTCTGAATATTCCAATAAAAGTATAATTATGGCGGCATATTCATATTATTATGCTGGTGAGTATGATGATTCATTATCAATAATAAACTACATAAAAAAAACTAGCTTTGAAAACTTAGATTATATATTCTATCTAGAAGTACTTAATAAATACGAAAAATTTAAAAAAGCTAAAAAGGATCTAGATTTAGCTAAAGATTTATATAAATGTATATGTAATACTCTAGAGAAATTTCCAAATAGTATATATGTCAGTGATCTAAAAGAAAAAAGAGAGATAGTTTTAGAAAATATTACAAAAAAAGAATTTAATATAGTAAAATTATACATAAAAGAAGGAAACTTAATAGGTTCTATAAATCATTTAAGAGAAATTTTAGGTAATTATCCAGATAATAAATATACTCCTCAAGCTTTATATACGATGTATGTATTATATAAACATATAGGTTATGAATTTGGAGTAAAATTGTATAGTGATTTACTTAGAAATAAGTATCCTGATTCTCAAATAATAGAATATCTCAATTAAAATTATATGAATATTAGGACTATAAATATTAATATTTATTTTGTCTTTATTTTATTGTTATTTTTAATATCATGTATAGGCACTGTAGACAAAAGAAATATTTATAGAAGAACTAATAGCAATTTTACATCCGATTCTTCTAATGAGACAAATGTTTCTTATGATAAAAAAAAATATAAAGGCGTATATAAAATTGGTTCACCATATAAAATAAATGGTAAAAAATACATACCTAAAAAAGTAGCAAGCTATAAAGAAATAGGAGTGGCTTCTTGGTATGGCGAAGATTTCCATAACAAAAAAACTGCTAATGGAGATATTTTTGATATGAATGCCATGACTGCCGCACATAAAACCTTACCACTCCCTTCCATAGTAAAAGTTACAAATTTAGAGAACGGCAAAAGCACAAAGTTAGTTGTTAATGACAGAGGTCCTTTTGTAAATGAAAGACTCATTGATGTTTCTAAAAAAGCCGCTGAGGTATTAGGCTTTAAAAAAGAAGGTATAACTAAAGTTAAAGTTGAATTTTTAAAAAATGAAACAGAAAAATTTTTAGAAAAAAACAATATTAAACATTAAAAAAAATCCTATAATCTCAAAACTCTAGCAACATCATTTTTTCTACTTTTCCTATTATCAATCCAATTCAAAAATTGATTAGTAGAATCAACCTGATCATCATGTTGACTGTTTGGAAATGAAAAAAGTTCATATTCATAGTCAAACAACCAAATATCATTTTGTTTCAGAAAAATTCTAGAACTTTCAAACATGGGAGTTATAGAAGCAAATCTCGTTACCTTATCTTTAATAGCCTTTATTGCTATAATATTAGTACTCGTTTCCCTTTTTAAATCATGTATTAGTGACTGTCCGCTAGCTTTATCTTCAATAAGAACCACATTTGGTTTCCATTTTTTAATGAGTTTTATAGATTCACTTTTTAATTCCGGATATTCCAGCCATTTTCTAAAAACATCCAATAAATAATATTTATTTTCATATTCACCCCAAATTGTACAAACAGTTGGATCATTATTTACTCCAGCTTTTATAGCAGTGTCGAAACTAAGATAAATATTAGTATATTTATAATCGTCTAGATATTTATGAATACATTCTTTCCTAATCATACTATTTGCATTAAGCATTGGCTTTTGAAGATACTGAGCATTAAAAAAATAACTACCCATTTCTTTTTTATTCTTTCAACCTTAACTTTACCTTCTCTATCTGGAAATATATATTCACCTGAATGGATAGTTTTTTCAAACTTACCAACCTTAATATTAGTATCTTCTTCAAAGTAAACTGGCAAGTTAAGGTAGAACCAATCGCTACTATTTTTTTCTAGCAAATATCCAGTTAAATCATTTGGATGCAAACGTTGCATAATTATTATAATAGCACCATTTCTCTTATTATTAAATCTATTACTAAATGTATTACTATACCAATTTAATGTTTTTTCTCTATATTTATCACTTAATACTTATTGTGGATTATGAGTATCATCTATAATCAATATATCGCCACCTTCACCTGTCAAGGTACCACCCACTGATGTTCTTAATCAACAAACATAAAAAAGAAAGACAAGAACTTGAATATCTTAAAGAAAGCTTAAAAACCGCAAAAAGTGAAAAAAGGTTTAGAAAGATTAAAAGATATTTTCATTAACAATTGATAGTTTTAGGGATTGACCCCGCATCAATAAATATAGGTTATGAATTAAAATGAATACTCTAATATCGGATTATGGTATTACTACTACAGTAATTAGTAGAGAAGTTCCAGGAATTGTTAGAAATTATAAACAATATAATGAGCAGTTTAATTTTGCAAACAGTTTAAGTGATATAGATAAAGATATTGATCTAGTTTATTAGATATTTATGGAACTATATGGGATGGTACCAGGTTTTATCCAGGCGCCTTAGATAATTTGGAACATATGAGAAACAATGGTAAAGTAATTATAATAGTGTCTAATACTACTGGACTATCCAAGGATGAAACTAAAAAATATAATGATAGAGGTTTAATTCAAGGTAGACATTATGATGCATTTGTAACATCTGGTGATATTTTTAGAGAAGCCATGATAAAAAATGAAATAAGCATGATGATTGGTATTCAAAATGGCCATGATTTAAATTACTATATATATGGTACATTAAACGGTCATTTATTTGAAGGTTTAGAAAATTATAAAAAAGTAGAAGATGCTAAGAAAGCTGATTTTGTATATATTGCCATTCCGCAATTAACATTAACTCAATATGAATCTTATCCTTCAAGTGATAAAACTATATTTAAAAAATCCAAATCGTTTAAAGATGAATTTGGCAATAGTAAATTTGATAGTATTGTTATTGAACCCTTTACAGGAGAATTAAAGGAATTCAAAGAATTAAATCTAACTATTGTAATTGCCAATAATGATTTAGTTGCACCAGAAATTGATGACGAAGGTCAAAAAGTTCACGTAGTTAGACAAGGTGCTTTAGCTGAACTTTATAAAAATATGGGTGGTAAAGTTATTTCTTTTGGAAAACCCAATGATTTTATCTTTAAAAAAGTTCTAGATATTGCTAAAAATGAACTAGATATGAAAGAATTAGAATATAGTAGAGTGCTTATGGTTGGTGATACTTTAGAAACTGATGTTTTAGGTAGTAATAATTTTCATATAAAAACAGCCTTAGTAGCTACTGGTAATATGAATTATGAATTGCTGCAATATAGTCGTGACTATTCAGATGAAGAAGAATCGTTACTTACTCGTTGTAAGCTTGTTATAGAACAAAAAAAATATGGCCTACTTATATAATACATAGTTTTAGTGGTCAGTAGTTAATTATAAAATAGTTGTTTATAAAAATATTTTAATTATTTTAACAGAAAAACAGAAGAATTAATTTGTTTAAATCATTTTTTAAATTATTTAAAAAGAAAGAAATAAAAAAGATACCTCCTAGTTTCAAAAAGAAGGAGAGCAGCATAAAACCTAAGAAATTAGAAAATAAAAAATATAATGAAAATGATGACACAAACAATTCTAATTCAGAAAATAAATTAGAAGAAATAAATAACAATAATAATTCGAATAACAGTAAACCAAATAATAATGCCAATAACAATGATAAAAAAGACAGCAATAAAAAAGCAAGTTTTGGTTTTGGTTGATAATAATTGAAAATATAATCTTACATACTACAATAATACAAGTTTATTATTTTTATTTTATTCAAAGTGAAAGAACTACATAAAAGGTATAATTTTTTAGAAACGGAAAAAAAATGGCAAGAATACTGGCAGAAAAACAAAATATTTAGTTTTGATAAAAATGATAACGATGTAAAAAATATATATTCTATAGACACACCTCCACCACATGTCTCTGGTGTATTACATATGGGACACGTTTTTGGTTATTCACAAATGGATATAATAGCTAGATTCCAAAGGATGAACGGGAAAAATGTATTTTTCCCTGTTGGTTATGATGATAATGGTTTACCATCAGAAAGATATGTTGAAAAAAAAATTGGTAAAAAAAGCAAGGAGATGGATCGCAGCGAATTTGTGAAAATTTGTGATAAAGAAATCCAAGATGCCGAACAAATGATAAAAGACCTTTTTATTAGAGCCAGTTATTCATTCGATTTTGATGAAGAATACAGAACAGTATCTGAAAGATCTTCTATAATCTCGCAAATGTCATTTTTAGACTTATATAATAAAGGTTTTGTTTATAGAAAAGAAGAACCGGTAATATGGGATGTAATAGATCAGACAGCTTTAGCTCAATCAGAGTTAGAAAATAAAGACGTTGAAAGTCAGATGAATTATCTAAAGTTCTGCACTGCTAAAGGCAAAAATATAGAAATAATGACTACTAGGCCAGAGCTTCTTCCAGCCTGTGTTGCTGTGATGTGTCATCCAGATAATATAAATGATTTCATTGGAGAGAACGCTATAACACCACTTGGCATTGAAGTTCCAATAATAGCTGACGAAAAAGTAGATAAAGAAAAAGGCACAGGATTAGTTATGTGTTGTACCTTTGGAGATCAAACAGATATAGAATGGTGGAAAAAATATAAACTAGATTTAAAAATAATAATAAATGAAGTTGGTAGAATAAATTTAGATAAAGTTAAAGATACAATAAATTCAGAATATCTAGAATTAGATGGTTTAAAAATAAAAGATGCAAGAATAAAAGTTTTAGAATTATTGGAAAAAAATGGATTTATAACAAGACAAGCACAAAAAATAGTACATCCAGTAAAAATTGGAGAAAGATCAAAATTTCCTGTAGAATTTCTTATTAAAAAACAATGG
>CASFUN010000060.1 GCA_949298005.1 uncultured Alphaproteobacteria bacterium
CCTTCATATTCACCAACTTTTCTTGGTAGAGATAAAAGAGATTCAGCTTTTTTTATGTCCACAATTTCAATATCTATATTTTTTGGCACGCTTGCTCTTTTTGGTTTATTTTTTTTATCATCTTCACCAAGTTGTACATAAAAACCATAAGGACCTTTCTTTAAATATACAGTTTTACCGGAAATTTTACCAAGTTCTTTATCTTCAAATTTTTGTATATCTTGTACTTCATCTTCTTGTTTAGCTTCAACAATTTGTTCTGTATGTTTACACTCTGGATAATTGGAACAAGCTATAAAAATACCAAACTTACCAACTCTTAAACCTAAGTTACCATTGCTACAATCAGGACATTTATTTTTCAAATTTCCATCATTATCAAAACCAAAAATAGTATTACTTAATAAATTAGAAATATATTCAGTAATTTCGCCATTTTTAATTTGCATTGTTTCATCAACATCTTTTTTAAATGGAATCCAAAACTCATTCAGCAATTTTTTCCAATCTTTTTTACCATTTGATACAATATCTAAATCATCTTCAAGCTTTGCTGTATAATCATATTCAACATATTTTTTAAAATAGTTTTTTAAAAAAGCATTAACAACAATACCCCTATTTTCCGCTATGAATTTTTTCTTTTCCAACTTTACATAGCCACGATCTTGCAGTACCGATATTATATTCGCGTAAGTAGAAGGTCTACCAATACCCAATTCTTCCATTTTTTTAACCAAACTAGCTTCGGAATATTTAGGTGGTGGTTCAGTAAAATGTTGTTTATCTATTACTTTTTTAAAATCCAATATTTCGCCAACTTTTACACTTGGAAAGATTAGATTTTTCTCATCGGTTTCATCTTCTTTGGTCTCATTATATAGTATATAAAACCCATCAAATTTTATAATACTACCTGTAGCTCTCAAACCATGTTTTGAAGTAGTTATATCTATAGAAACTTGGTCAAGAACAACACTTGCCATTTGACTTGCTGTTAATCTTTTCCAAATAAGTTCATAAAGCTTATACTCGTCATTAGTTAAATACTGTTTGATATTATCTGGTAAAGTGCTTGGATCTGTTGGTCGTATAGCTTCATGTGCTTCTTGAGCATTTTTAACTTTATTTTTATACATTATAGCTTTCTCTGCTAAATATTTTTTACCATATTTTTTTTCTATAACTTTTCTAGCAGCTGCTATTGCTTCTGGGACTGTATATACACCATCAGTTCTCATATACGTTATCAAACCATGTACTCCATTTCCAACATCAATACCTTCATATAATTTCTGTGCAACAGACATAGTTTTTTTTGTTGAAAAACCAAGTTTTTTCGATGCTTCCTGTTGTAAAGTAGAAGTTGTAAATGGAGCGAATGGACTTCTTTTAACTTCTTTTCTTTCTATATTTGAGACTTTATAAATTTCTTTCTCTAATTCAGTTTTTATCCTTTTTGCTTCTTTTTCATTTTTTATAGATAGCTTATCAAGTTTTTTACCACCAATTGATACTAGTCTCGCAGTTAAATCATCTTTATTTTGTGTCTTTGTCAAAACATCTATACTCCAATATTCTTCTGGTTTGAAATTCAATATTTCAGCTTGTCTTTCACATATTAATCTAAGGGCAACCGATTGTACCCTACCGGCTGACCTGCTACCTGGTAATTTTCTCCATAAAACCGGAGATAAATTAAAACCCACAAGATAATCCAAAGCAACCCTAGCCTGTTGAGCATTAACAAGATCCATATCTATGTTTCTGGCTTCTTTCATAGCTTGCTCAACAGTAGTTTTGGTTATAGCATTGAATACAACTCTTTCAATCTTAGTATCTTTTTTTATAACTTTTTTCTGTTTTAAAACTTCAATAACATGCCAAGCTATAGCTTCACCTTCCCTATCTGGATCACTTGCTAAAATCAATTTATCGCAAGTTTTCATAGCATCAACTAAAGCTTTTACGTGTTTCTGGGATGTTTTGTCAATTTCATATTTGATTTTAAAATTGTCTTCTGTATCTACACTATCATTCTTTTTTGGTAGTTTTCGTATATGCCCAAACGATGCTAGAACTATATAATCTTTACCTAAATATTTGTTTATTGTTTTTGCTTTGGCTGGCGATTCTACAACTACTAAACTTTTCATATAATTAATACAAGACTATTTTTTTAGAAGACTTTATTTATGTTTTTTAAATTGTAAATAAATAAAATTATATTTTCATGTAACAATATCTCAATTAACTTTAGTTACCATTTTGGAATTGTCGCGTAGAAATGTATACGAATTTTGTGACTATAGACAAGTATATTGATTTACAAAAAATTTATATAATGATATATCTATATTAGGAGAATTAATCTAGAATTAATATGGACAAAAATAATAACATAACTAATTATATAAATATAATTGTTTCACTAATATTTGTAGTGTTACTATGCCTTATTAAAAATAAGATTGTTATAAAAAATAGCTATAATCTTAATGGAAATTCAACTGATGACGAAGTTTGTGTTTTTATACAAGAATCTTGCATTCACTGTCATGATTTAAAAAGATACTGCGAAACCATAGATATTTCTAAATACAATGTGAAATTTTATGATATTAAAGACAAAAAAAATTTAGATCTTCTTTTAAAATATGCAAATAAACATCATTTATCATTTATGGAACTTGGCACCCCTGCTATATTTTCCAAAGGAGAATACATGATAGGTTTTGATTTAGAAGATAAAGATGAAGAGAAATTTATAGAATTTTTAGATAAAACTAGAGAAGAAAAAAAGAGAGATAATAAGCAAAAAAATAAAATCAGTGTTCTTTTATTAGGAAATTTTGATAAAACAGAATTGAGCAACAGAAAGTTATTACTTTTAAATATATGGAGTTATTTTTTCAGCTTGAATAATATGTATGTGCTTATATTTATAACACTCATTTTTCTTATTATTAGTATAAAAGATAAAAAGATTGTAATATTGTCTTATTTTACTTTTCTAGGATTTACTAAATTTTTATTTTTAATAAGTTTTATAAATATCTCTTTGTTTATAAAAATTATAAGAATTGTATTTATAATTTTAGGCTATTATGTGATATATAAAGTTGTAAGTAATATAAGTTACCCTAGAAATAGTAACTATGATTATAATAAAGTTGAAGAAAAACTATCAACAAAAAAAGTTCTATTTATAACATTATTAACTTTCTTAGCAGCTTCTATTGAATTTATAAAACCAACAAAAATTTTAGATATTTATACAAGTACTTTAAATCAATCTAAAATTAGCAATATTAATTATATATTTAATAATTTTACTTATGTTTTTTCCACTACAGTACTAAGTTTTTTGATTTTTTATATATATTGTTTTTTACTTAAAAAAACTAAATTGTTCAAAAATAGTTTGACTATTATTAATGATTTATTAATGTTGTTAATAGGAATATTCATAATATTCATTTAAAAAATAGATGGAAAGTAATTCATTAAAGACATATCCAGAGAAGTATAATACTGAAATTGGAAAAAGTATGATGAGTAAGTATATGCATATACCGCATATATGGAAAAGAGATAGGCAGTTCAATATACCACAGATAACATTTCTAGGAGCAGCAAGAACGGTCACAGGCTCTAAATATCTAATTGAATATAAAAATAAAAAGATATTAGTAGATTGTGGATTATTTCAGGGTATTAAAGATGACAGGTTAAAAAATAGAAAGGAGTTACCTGTAAGTCCAAAAAAAATAGATGCTATAATATTAACCCATGCACATTTAGACCATAGCGGTTATATTCCGCTAATGGTTAAAGAAGGTTTTAAAGGTTATATTTATGCTACAAAAGCAACCTTTGAATTATGTAAAATAATACTACCAGATTCTGGATATTTACAAGAAGAAGACGCTAGATACATGAAGAAAAAAAAAGTTTCTAAATATGAAAATCCAGAACCACTTTATACAGAAGAAGATGCAATTAAAAGTCTTAAAAGTTTTAAAACAGTACGATTTAATGATAAAGTAAAAATAGACGATAATATAAGTTTTGAAATAAATCATGCCGGACATATACTTGGTGCAGGAATAGTTAGTTTGTATCTTGGAAATAACAAAATAGTTTTCTCTGGTGATATTGGTAGAACAGACGATGATATTTTATACGATCCAGCTAAAATTAATCAAGCCGATTATATACTTTGCGAATCAACATATGGAGACAGAAATCATAAAGACGTTGATCAAAAGGAAGATTTAGCTGAAATAATAAATAGAACTGTAAATCGTGGTGGAAATCTAATAGTACCAGCTTTTGCTGTTGGCAGAAC
>CASFUN010000061.1 GCA_949298005.1 uncultured Alphaproteobacteria bacterium
TGAAAACCACAATAACAATGGAACTTTTTTTACATAATCATTAGCTTCACTATATGGCATACCATGTGTCCATACTCCATCTTCTCCAAAGGCATCTCCATGGTCAGATACATACATTAGCATTGTATTATAATCTTTCAGATCATTAGATAAAATATCTAAAATTTGTTTTAGATTATAATTTGTATAATAAATACTATTATCATATGCATTTATTAATTCTTCAACTGTACAATCACTCATGTTACCATTGCATGACGGTTTATAGATTTCAAATTCTTTTGGATATCTTTTGTAGTATGGTTCGTGACTGCCTCTTTGATTTATAACTATAATTGTATTTTTCTTCGATAATTTTTTAATTTCGTTATGTAAATTTTTTATTATAGATTGATCATAACCATTTATATCAAGGCCATCGGTAGATAAATAATTAACTCTATTACAAACACTTTTGCAGTTACCATTATTACTTCTCCATCTTATATCAAAATCTAATTTGTTAAATATATCAAGTAAATTCTCATATTTCTTACCATCAAGAATTGTAAATTCTTTTCTATCTAAGTGTGAAAAAATACAAGGAATACTATGAGCTGTTGCTGTACCACATGATTGTACATCTTTGAAATTCAAAATATCGTAGCCATTTAATGGTTCGTTTGTGTTTCTTTCATATCCATTAAATGAAAAATTTTGAGACCTTACAGATTCTCCAACTACTAATATAACTAAATTTTTTCTATCACTTGTAAATTTCTTATTTAATTTTGAACCACTACTAATATCAGTTACATTTTTTGACAAAATCAATCCTTTAGTCTTCATATACGCAAGTCTACCAAGATTACCTATATAGTTTATTGGTATTACATAATTAAAAACTCTTCTTCTTATAGATAAAAGAAAGTCATATTCTCTTTTGTAATTATAGCTGAATATTGAAAATATAGCTAAAAATATTAGTTGATATGAAGTAAATTTTATTCTTTTTTTATAATCAAAACTATTTTCTTCTATACTTAAAAAGTATATAAGTATTATACTTGGTAATAATACAAAAAATAAAACAGATTTAAATAAACTAATGTTTATCATATCAGTTGCTTCTTTTATATTTGTTTCAAAAACATTTATTAGCATATATACATCTAGTTGTATTTTGTATAAATTCATATAATACAGAGAAATAGAATTCAGTATTAGTACTAGTATACTTAATGTTTTTACTGTTTTTTTTGTGAAAAAAATTGAAAATATTATATTTAATAAAATGAAAAATAATGTAAACAATGATATTATAAGGAAAATACTATCTGTTTTTGTTTTAATGTAGTTTAAAAATGGCTCGCTATACAAAGCTAAATTGAGCAATGTAAATAGCATAGTATAAATCTGTAGTGTTAAATTAATTTTAAACTTTTTAATGTTTTTAAATTCTAAGTTCATTTTTCAAATAAATTGTTAGTAATAGTATACCATAATTTAATATTAATTCAAGTTTAATATAAATCTTATTTTTTTTAAAAAAAATTGTGCTACAATTATATTATTAATTGCTACAATAATAAAAAGATATAAAAATGGAAAATGATTCAAAAATAATTTTATTTACCGGCTGTATGTTCTCAGGTAAAAGTTTAAATTTAATTAACAAAACTTTTCAATTGAATGAAAATTATGAGTGTTTCAAACCAAATATAGATAATAGAGATGGAGATTTTATAGTATCCAGAGATTCTGATACTAAATTACCAGCTAAAAGAATTAAAAATTTGTCAGAAATTTTAAATTCAAAAGCTAAAGTTATAGTTCTTGACGAGATACAATTTTTTGATAAAAACAACTTTGAGAAAGCAATCTTGGAATTGAAAAAATCTAATAAAACAATATTAATGAGTGGATTAGATCGTATTGCAAATGGCGAATTTTGGGATACATACAAAGTTGCAGAAAAATTAGCTGACGAAATTGTAAGATTAACCGCTATATGTGATGAATGTGGAGGAGTTGCCACTTATACTAAAAAAATATCTGGTACAAATTCAGATATTGAAATAGAAGGTGAAGATGTAAAATATATACCAGTTTGTGAGAAATGTTTTTATAAAAAATAGTTATGATTGAAAAAAGAATAAAAGAACTCAGTGACATAATTTTAAAGGCCAATCAAGCATATTATAGTCTTGATGAACCCATAATCAGTGATGCAGAGTATGACAAATTGAAAGTTGAACTAACTGAACTTGAAGAAAAATATCCCGAATATAAAACCGGGATTTTAGATTTAGTCGGTTACAAAGTTCTTGATTTTTTTTCAAAAGTTGAACACAAAATTCCAATGATTTCTCTAAATAATGGTTTTAA
>CASFUN010000062.1 GCA_949298005.1 uncultured Alphaproteobacteria bacterium
GTAAAGATGTTTTTGTCCATGTTTCTGAATTAGAGGCAGCAGGAATTAATAATCTATATGAAAACGATAGAATTGAATTTGAAATTGCTAATGCAAAAGGAAAAAGTTCGGCTGTTAATCTAAAAAAGTTAAGATAATAGTAAAATAAATCTTATTTTTTATTCCCTTTAATTTGTAATTAAAGGTATTTTTTCTATACAATGTCAAGACTATTGCATATTAATAAATAATTATTTACATTTTTTAAAAATATATTCATTATTATGAGTGAAGATGAAAGAAACACTAAAACAACACAAAAACCTGAGAAAATAATAACCACAGAACATGAATTACCAAAATCACATTACAATATTAATAGATTTACAAGAAAGGGTAAAAATACATAAAGATAGACTAGAAAGGCATAAAAAAACGTTGTTGGAACTTGGAGAAATAAGAAAAGAAACAGAATCAGAGTTATCATCAGAAAAACTTAATCATTCTCAAAAGAAACAAAAAGAAGAAGACTTAGAAAAGTTAGACTACCAAATAGAGACAGAAGCAACCGGAGTTTATCATGTGAACCAAGCATCTGCACAACAACTTAAAAAATATAAAGAAAGAGCATCCGAATACGTAATCTTATTAAAAAATCATTTAAAAGAAATAGAGGTTGGGTTAGAACAACCAAAACCAATAATTGAACTTAAAGATAGCGACCATGCTTGGATTGAAGCAACAGAAATGATGGCTGCACACGATGATGAAAAAACAAATGAGTTAATTAAAGCAATTACCGGCTTAAAAGCTGAAGTAGCTGAATACGATTCTAGAGTAAAAGATAAAGAAAATTTGAATAATAGATTTGCCGAACTTAATCAAACTATGCAAGAAATTAGCAGTTTAAGAAATTTTGATCAAGAAGTAGCAAACTCTAATTCTTCTACAATGAAGATATTTGAAGAGATACAGAAAGAAGCTGAAAGACTTCAAACATTAACTAATTCTGATTTAAATTATTTAGATGTAAACAAAAATCAAATTGAACAAACTAAAAAAGATCTTTCAAAACTAGTAAAACAGGCGCCACAGTACATATACATGTCACAAATCACAGATGGTTTTTCTGTGGAAAAACAAAATAAAATAAAAGAATTAGAAGCAAAGAAACAAGAATTAAGTAAAACACCTTGGTATAGACCATTTAAAAAAAGAAAATTAAATAAAGAAATAAAAAGTTTAGAAAAAAAAGTTCAAACCAGTGAAAATTCATATAATGAAGCTGTTAAAAGAAGAGATAGCTTACAGTCATCACTCTTTACAAAAGTTACTGAAGTTAATCAAAGAGAACAACAAAGAATTGAAGCCGATAAACTTTCAGTTGCAAAAACAAGAACAGATAATCAAAAAGATAGAGAAAAAGAAGCACCTTCAATTACACATTAACTAATTAAGTTTTTCCCGTATTAAATCAATAATTTCATTTGATATTTGAGAATATTCAAGAGATTTTCTATATGCATTGTCTGCTAATATCTTTACTTGTTCTGGATTATTCAATAGATATTCAATTTGTTTAGGCAATGTAATTGGATCATCTTTTTCTAAAATTATACAAGCATTACTTTCTAGCAATTCTTTAAAAAGAATATAATTATTATCAATATAAGGACCAGTCAAAATACAACAATCAAATCTCATAGCCTCAGCTGGATTATGACCACCTATGCCTCTTTTAAAAGAACCACACATGGTTACTATTTTACACAATTTAAAAAATGTTCCGAGACCGCCAAGTTTATCATGTACATAAAATTCTATTTCATTATTTATAGAGCTATCTAAACTCGTCATACTATATTTGATTACATTTTTACTTAATATATTAGCCATACTTTCTGATCTATTTGGATGTCTGATAACCATAAATGTAAGAATATCATTATATTTTTGTTTGAGTAATTTATGAGTTTCAATTATTATTTCTTCTTCTTCCGCATGTGTACAGTTTGCAAGCCAAATATGTCGATTATTTATTTTTTTCAGTATTTTTTCATATAATTCTTCATTAACATCACATTTTTCAGTAAAAAATTTAATGTTACCAAGAAATTTTACTCTTTGCACCCCTAACATTAAAAATCTTTTATAATCATTTTTCGATTGAGCGAGACATATATCTATTTTTGAAAAAACTAGTTCTTTTAAATTTTTAAACTTATACCAAAACCTAAATGATTTTTTTGACATTTTACCATTTAAAACAATTATAGGACAGTGTTTTGCTACAATTGTAAATAAATTCGGCCAGAATTCAGATTCTATGCTGACTAATACATCTGGTTTCCACCTTTTAATAAAAAAATATATTGCAGTGGTTAAATCTATTGGTACAAACTGATGTATAACTTTATCTTTATTTGTTAAATTTTTAATTTTATTTGCAACAACTTCAGAACTTGTCAAAGTTGTAGTAGTTATTAATATATTTAAATTTTTATCTTCATTAAGTTGTTTTATTATGGTCCAAGCAGAATTTATTTCACCTATACTAACGGCATTAAACCATATAAGTTTCCCTTTTGGTCTTTCAACTTTTGTTATACCAAATCTTTCAAAAATTCTATTTTTATCTTCCTTACCTATAATTCTTCTGTAAATCATAAAAAGAATTATAAATGGATATAAAATTATTAGTATTAACCTGTAAAATATTATAATCATTATAAATTAATCATTTGTTCAATTTGCCTTACTATTTCTGTTGATTCATTTAACACTTCTGTATTGGTAGTTTCTAATTTTTCCGTATTAAAGTCAAACGGTTTTGCAATTTTTCTTTCAAACATACTTTCACAAAATATTTTATGTTTTTTCTTTATAATTTCATTAGGGATATACAAGTATAAGTTTTTACCAAGTGCTGCAATTTCAGACACCATAGATATAGAATCACAAGTTGCAAATACAGTTTCGCTTTTAGTTAGGAAAAGATTGTATGGATTTGGAACATTATCTTCTCCAAATATATATAATAAATTGTCACAATTTATATTATTTTTGATTTCTGATACACATTCCTTATTGGTTCTTCTGCTGGTGGTTATTAGTAATGTTCCATTATTATTTGCTACTATATTTGAAATTTTAGCCGTCATTAGGCCTAATTTTTTTGAATCCATCTTTTTATTTTTTACATCTCCGCCAACTATAAACAAAAACAATGGTTTTTTGCATAATTCTAACTTTTGATTCCAATATACTGACGATTCTTCGGTTATTTCTAAATTACAGTTACATAAAGCACCTGTAAAATTTATTACATTTTTATATTTATTTTTCTTTGGAAAATTATCGTGATACGGTAACAGTACAACATCAAAATTTTTGAATGATAAATTCGGATTTAGTATTGATATCAACTTTACAGGTTTTTTGTTTAGCTTTTCGTAATATTTCTTCAGATATACTGATATTCCGGCTAATCTCCTTCCAGCAAATATTATTATATCCGGGTGACTACTGCCTATTAGACAACTACTTTTTTTAAAATCTACACCGACTTTATTAGGCTTTAAAAAATTTGGTAAATTTATAAATTTACTGTATATTATATCTTTTATCTCATAAGATTTCTCTAGTTTTTTTGCTAAAAACTCCGCTTGTTTGCTGCTACCAATCCTGTCGTCTTTTAAAACCCAAATAGTCTTTTATTGAATATTAAATATAAAAACATACTATTGCATGCAAAAGTTATGTCAATTTATTATTAATAGTTAGATGCTAGCAAAAAAAGAAATACTAGAAATTGGTAAAAAAGCTATAGAAACAGAGATACTAGGACTTAGCAGTCTTGTTGAAAAATCAATAGACGATAATTTTTATAAACTAGTAACAGATATACTTTCAATAAAAGGTAGAGTATTATTGAGCGCTGTCGGAAAGCCAGGATATATAGCAAGAAAAGCTGCGGCATCATTATCATCAACCGGAACACCATCTTTGTTTATACATCCAACAGAAGCGAGTCATGGTGATTTAGGAATGATAACTAAAGATGATATGGTAATACTTTTATCAAACTCTGGTAATTCAAGTGAATTAAATGATATAATTGCATACTGTAAAAGATTTTTAATAAATTTAGTTGGAATTACAAGAAATCAAGAATCATTTTTGGCAAAATCTTCAGATTTGTCGATAGTATTAGAAAATATGCCACAAACGAACGATATAAACTCGCCAACAACAGATACAATGATGTTTATGGCATATTTAGATGCCGTAATTACAACTCTTATAAAAACAAGAAATTTCAATATTGATAACTTTAAAAATTTCCATCCTGGTGGTAAACTAGGAGCTTATATGATTAAAGTATCAGACATAATGAGAACTGATAGCTCCATACCAAAAATAAATACAAATAAAACAGTTCCAGAAGCATTAAATGAAATGACGTTAAAGGGTGTTGGAGCCGTAATTATTACTGATAATGAAGATAAATTGATTGGGATAATATCGGATGGAGACTTAAGACGTAAAACTTTGGAATATAACAATATTTTAGAGAAGAAAATAGAAGAAATTATGACAAAGTTACCAAAATACATTGACAATAACAAATTAGCCGTTGAGGCTGTCGCATTAATGACCGAAAAAGAGCGTTATATACAAGTTCTTCCAGTAGTTGATAATAATATGAAAATAGTTGGTATATTGCATATACAAGATTTATTTAAAGCCAGAATAATTTAGGAGATTGATAATTATGTTTAAGTTTTTCAATACCATAAATAAAGAAGATAAAGAATTATCAAAATCTTCGGATAAAATAAAATCCGGACTTTCTTCAATAATATTTGGTAAAAAATTAACTCAGGACATTATTGATAATATAGAAGACTTATTAATAACAAGCGATTTGGGTGTAAAAATTACCAATGATGTAATAACTTTTTTAAAAGAAAATAGATTTGGTAAAGATGTAGAGTCAGATGATATAAAAAACATTGTTTATCAAAAATTAATTAAGGCATTTGATAATATATCTGATAGTTATATTAATTTTGATTACAAACCATATGTTATTATATTTCTTGGTGTAAATGGCTGCGGTAAAACAACTATAATAGGTAAGTTTGCTAATCAAATAAAAATGGAGGGTAAAAAAGTATTATTAGCTGCATGTGATACATTTAGAGCTGGAGCAATAGAACAGTTAAAATTATGGAATGACAGGGCAAAAACAAACATAATTTTACCAGATAAAATTAATGAAGATCCATCTTCGGTTGCCTATAAAGCTTACAATAAAGCTAAAAGTGAAAATTATGATGTTCTTTTAATTGATACAGCTGGAAGATTACAGAGCAATATAAATTTAATGCTGGAATTGAAAAAAATTAAAAATACACTACAAAAACTTGATAAAAATATTCCAAACAAGACTATTTTAGTTTTAGACGCTACGACTGGCCAAAATTCTTTAAAACAATATGAAGAATTTGATAAACAAGTAAATGTTGATGGTATAGTCATGAACAAAATGGATGGTACTTCGAAAGGTGGTATATTAGTTTCAATAACCGACAAATTCAAGAAACCAATTATTGCTATTGGAGTTGGGGAGAAAATCGAAGATATCAAGAATTTTAATGCAGAAGAATTTTTAAAAAATTTACTAGGTTTATATGACTAAAGACTGTTACAAAATAATAACTCAAAATAGAAGAGCTAGATATGAATATTTCATAGAAGATGAGTACGAAGCTGGTATCGTTCTTTTAGGTAGTGAAATTAAAAGCATAAGGTCAGGAAAAATCAATATAAATGATGCTTACATAGAATTTGACAAAAATAGAGAATTATATCTTGTTAATTCTAACATTGCTCAATATAAATTATCAACTGTATTCAACCACGAACCAACAAGAAAACGTAAATTATTACTGAAGAGAAGAGAAATAGATAAAATAATAGACAAATTAAAAATAAAAGGCTTGACATGCATACCGCTTGTTTTATATATAAGTAGTAAAAATTTAGCTAAGATTAAAATTGCTACCGCCAAAGGTAAAAAACTTTATGATAAAAGAGAAGTTATAAAAGAACGTGATTTTAAAAGAGAAAAAGCTCTTTTAATGAAAGAAAAAAATTATTAAAGAGAGAAAAATGGAAAACAATAAAAATAATATTAGTACTTTTTTAGCTGAAAAGGAAAAAAATATAAATAATCCTAATTTGTATTTTTATTTAAGTTTAATAAATCTTACATACTATATAAATTTCTTTCCAAAGTTAGATAATGAAAATGTTCAAAGAATAAAATATTATTTTAGCTCTTTATATAAGGAACTACAAGAAGTAAATTTAAGCCTCATAGACATACAAACTCCAGACAAAGATATTATGAGCTACATTTTGGAAAAACTTTTTTTCAAAAAGCCAGCAGACAATTCATTTTTAACAAGAAGTTTAATATGTGAAGTAATAGTTTTAACAAGTTATAGAGAAGTTGCGAACTTAATCTCAAAAAAAAATATCTTTACAAAATCAATAGAATACAAAATAAACAAAATTATTTCTTCAATAAAAAGAATTTTTACTAAAAAAATATCAAAGATAAGACAACGAAAAATATTCACCTTTCAAGATGTATATGATATTTCCGAAGAAGTTCTAAAAAGTAGATTCTACACAAATCTCAAAGAGAGACAAAATATAAGATTTGGATACATTAATTTCCAAGAATATAAAAATAAAGTAAAAGATTTTCAGTTTTTTTCAAATAAAAATAGTATCATTTTTACGTATAATAAAAATAAAATTAAATATGCTTATGCATTTGAACAATATTTTTTCCAAGATTTACCAAAAATACTTAATGATATAGAAAATATAGTAAAAAGTAAAAAAAAAGAAACAAAAACTCCAAATAAAACAGTTAAAAATAATTAAATTATAAAATGTCAGAAAAAAGATTTATAGAAATTTGCTTTGCAGGTTTACCAAATGCTGGAAAATCAAGTTTAATTAACAAACTAGTTGGAGATAAAATATCAATAGTTTCTCCAAAAGCACAAACTACAAGAGACGTAATAAGAGGTATATTCATAGAAAATAATACACAGGTCGTCTTGATAGATACTCCAGGAATATTTATACCTCAAAAAAAACGCCTTCTAGAGAGAAAAATAATAAAAAATGCTTGGTGTGGTGTTGAACAAACTGAAATTGTATGTATTATAATAGACAGCACATCCGGTATTAATGACACAATAAAAACAACTATTAATTATATAACGAAAAAGAAAAAACGTATAATATTTATCTTGAATAAAGTAGACCTCATCAAAAAAGAAAAATTATTATTACTAGCACTTGAATTAGAAAAAATATATCCAGATTTTGAAAAAATATTTATGGTCTCTGCAATAAAAGGAGATAATGTAGATTCACTAAAAAAGTATTTACTAGATCTTGCTCCAAAAGGCGATTGGATGTTTAATGATGATGAAATTAGTGATGCTTCTATGAAGTTTATGGCAGCAGAGATTACCAGAGAAAAATTGTTTTTGAACTTAATGGAAGATTTACCTTACTCGGTTGATGTTATAACAGATAATTGGGAAGAATTGAATAATGTAAGTATAAAAATAAACCAAACCATACGAGTTTTGAAAGAAAGCCAAAAGGCTATAGTTGTCGGGAAAAATGGTAATATGTTAAAAAATATTAGCATATCGTCAAGAAAAGAAATGGAATCATTTTTTGGTAGAAAAATACATTTATTCCTCTTTGTTCAAATTAAGAATAACTGGATAGAGGATAAGGATTAAATACTACTACAGTATAATATATAAAATATATATTAAACAAAAAAATAGTTGAAAATTTGTAAAATATTTTTTATGATATACCTAGGATTAAATTAATAATAAAATTATGAGATCATTATTTTTCCAAGCGCTTCAAAGTAAAAGAGCTGTTAACAAATTACCAAAAATACAAGAAGAGTTCGTTATAGAAAAACGAATAAATAAAAAAAGTGGTAATATAGAGTATGTGAAAACTAGGAATCCAAACTATAAAGATGGCGATGTAAAAAAAGATGAGGAGAAGGATAAAGAAGTTGTAATTTTTACAATTACAAGAGAAGAGTATATTGACCAGCTTATCGAAGAAATAGAAGATGTTAAAGAATCTCTAAATTTTTGATTATATTATTATAATATAGTTTTAGAAAAAAAGGAGAAAAATGAGCGCACTAACAGAAGATAAAATACTAGAAATAGTAACTAGTATTTTTGACATAAAAAAAGAACAAATTATCAAATCAGAAAATAATGAGTTTTTTTTAAAATACGAAGATCAAGATATAAAATTCCAATAAGAAGCATAATTTCAAAAGAAGATGGTTCTAAGATAGAAATGTTTTACTATACAGAAAATTTAAATAAACCAACATTTATATCTTGTTACAATCTTAAGAATACTAATAACTTACTTTTTAAGTATACTAGAGATAAAATAGATTCGAGTTTAAAGTTGTCAATCAAAACAACTGATTTAGAATCAGAAACTGGACTTATAACTATATCCAAAAAAGAAGATCAAGAAGATTTTTCATATACACATATAAATTACAAGGTGATTACTATAAATATTGATGGAACTAAGTATAAAGTTATACCAAATAATCTTGAAAATGATAATTTTAAAATTATAAAAGATGATGGAAGTTATGTATCCAAAAGTGATCTATTAAAAATCAAAGAAATCATAGAACTAAATTTTCTTAAAGATATAGAAAAGGAAAAATATAAAAATGAAGATGCTATTTTCATATACTCTACTATTCTAGAACAGATAAATGTACTTGACAATTTTCATATACCAACTATTTTTGACCCAAGTTTTACTGAAAAACCATCTGTTACTGGAATAAAAACCAATAAAGTATCAATACTATCAAAAAATAAAGAGAAAGAAATTATTAAACAGTTACTGCTTTTGGATGGAGGAAATGCTTTAAAAACTGATTTTTTTGATATTTTTTCTGATCTTAAAAATTGTATTTTCAATTAAAATTAAATATTACTATTCCAGATTATATTAAGAATGAAATGCTGTTTAATACAGAAGATAATCCAGGATACAGTTTTGACGGACATAATAAAGATTCAATAAAACATGCAGCTAATATAGTTGTTGATAAAAATGGAAAAAAATACATTATTGATAGTTCACTAGTTGATTATCTTTTCTTGTTTGGACCAGACAATAATTCAGACAAAAAATATAACGTCGATCTATTCGAAACGCAAAAAATCGTTCTTGGTTGTGATTTAACTAAAATTTATTCAGTTCAAGAAGGCGGTTGTTGTAAACTTTGGTCTATATTTCTAAATGTTGAGACTAACAAAGTTGTTATGGATAATCCTGATAAAGACCCAATAGAAGTTATAAACAATAATTTTGATGAAATATTTTTAAATGCTTCTATACAAATGTCTAAATTGATTGACAAAAAGAAAGCTGTTTTATTTGAAAAACCAGTTGGTTCTGATGGAGGTTTATATAAACCGTGTCAATTTAATGATAAAACTATTTATGTTTTAAATACAGATGATCCAAATTTAAAAAGCAAATGTGTAAGAACAGATGTATTAGTTAATATGATACATAAGCATGAAATTGAAAGACTTCTAAAAGAAGAAATAATAAGAGATGGTGAAGTTGTTGAACATGATAAATTTCAACAATTACATAGCCTATTAGATACAATGGAAAAAGATGGCGTAGATAGTTATGTAAAATCAGTAAAAGATAGAGAGTATTACAATTAAATTCTTTAGATATGGATTCTTTAGATACTCTAGAAAATGAAAGAAAATTTCATAAAGATAGAATTGAAAAATTAAAAAAAGATAAATTAGAATTAAAAAATGAATTTGAAAAACTAATGGAATTGCGACCAAAGTTTGTTTCATCAGGAAAGAAACCTGACGAAAGAGACATATCTAGAAATAAAGAAGCATTGGACTCATTAAATGACAGCAGAAGAAAAATTGAGAGCAATAAACAAAAAATTGTATCAACTAAAGAAGTTAATAACTATTGGCAACAAAAAATATTAAAACAACAAGAAATAGAAAGAAGCAATACTGCTAGCTTGCAAAAATAATAAAAATATTAAAATAACCCAACCATATTACCATCATCATCAATATCTATACTATTAGCCGCAGGGATTTTTGGCAGACCAGGCATAATCATTATATCTCCTGCCAAGCAAACTATAAACCCGGCACCAGCGGACAAGCTGACATCACTAATATTAAAAACAAAATCTTCCGGAGCACCTAATAGTTCCGGATTATCACTAAAAGAATACTGAGTTTTTGCAATACAGATTTCTAAATTATTATAACTATTTTCTGTGTATTGCTTTATTTTTTTAAGTGCTTTTTGTGAGAATTTAACTTCTTTAGCTCTATAAATTTCTTTAGCTACTATTTCTATTTTATCTTTTATTGGTAAATCAGTATTATATAAAAATTTAAAATTATTATCTTTATTTTCAGATATAGTTTTAATAACAGAATTAGCTAACTCTATAGCACCTTCTCCACCTTTTTCCCAAGCTTCACAAATAACAGCATTTGATCCATTTTCTTCACAGAGTCTCTTTAACACAACGATTTCATTTTCCGTATCAAATATAAATTTATTTATAGCTACAACTACAGGTAAATTATATTTTTTAAGATTTTCAATATGTCTTTTCAAATTACAAAAGCCATTTTTTAAAGCATCAACATTCTCAATTTCAAGATTTTTTTTATCTATTCCGCCATTATATTTTAAAGATCTACATGTTGTTACAAGAACAACACAATCTGGCCTTAAGTCAGCTTTTCTGCATTTTATGTCAAAAAATTTTTCTGCGCCTAAATCTGCTCCAAAGCCAGCTTCTGTTATAACATAATCTGCTAATCTCAAAGCTGTCTTTGTAGCTATAACACTATTACAACCATGTGCTATATTTGCAAACGGACCCCCATGTATTAATACAGGCACACCTTCAAGAGTCTGAGCAATATTTGGCTTAATAGCATCTTTTAACAAAACAGCTATACTACCAACACACCCTAAATCTTTGAGAGTTATAACATTGTTATTATTATCATATGCTATAACAATTTTTGATAACCTATCTTTTAGGTCTTTAATATCTTTAGAAAGACATAAAATTGCCATAATTTCTGAAGCCACAGTTATCATAAAACCGTCTTCACGAGTAATACCATTTCCATCTCCAAGACCAATAACTATATTTCTTAGGTTTCTATCATTTATATCCAATACTCTTTTCCAAACTACATTTTTTATATTTAATTTGTTACCAAAGTTGATATGATTATCGATTAGAGCAGAAATAAGATTATGAGCAGTAGTTATAGCATGTATATCTCCTGTAAAATGTAAATTTATATCTTCCATAGGAGCAACTTGTGAATAACCACCTCCTGTGGCGCCACCTTTCATGCCAAAACAAGGACCTAAAGACGGCTCCCTTAAGGCTAAGACAACTTTTTTATTAATCTTTTTCAATCCTTGTCCAAGACCAATTGTTGTTGTGGTTTTACCTTCACCAGCTGGCGTTGGATTCGTTGCTGTAACTAATATAAGTTTACCATTGCCATCTTTTTTATTTATTTTATCTAAAGCTTCTTTTGTTATTTTTGCTTTATATCTTCCGTATAGCTCTAAATCATCTTCCTTTAAACCAACGTCTTGGGCTATTTCTGTAATTTTTTTTAATTTTGTATTTCTTGTTATTTCTATATCTGTTATCATTGTATGCTATGAGTTGTTGGTGTCTACGGGCGGATTTGAACCGCCGACCTACAACTTAGGAGGTTGTCGCTCTATCCAGCTGAGCTACGTAGACAATATGCTAAAATATAGAAGTTTAGAGTTTAAAAACAATAATTACCTGTTTAAAACTTCAAAATTATAAAGTAACCATATATTATATAATTAATTTTATTAAATAATAAACCTAATGAGAATATCAACTTGGAACGTAAACTCTATAAGAGCAAGAATACCAAATTTGCTGAACTGGATAAAAAAAACTAATCCAGATATTATTTTATTACAAGAATTAAAATGTACCGATGATCAATTTCCATTATTAGAACTATCAAATTTAAATTATAATATAATCTTTAAGGGACAAAAATCCTATAATGGTGTTGCAATATTATCAAAATATAAGCTGTACGACGTGATGTATAACTTACCAACTTATGATATTATTGATCATGATAATGAATCTAGATATATAGAAGCTAGATTTGATATAAATGGGAAAACAGTTAGGATTGCCTCAATTTATGTACCAAATGGAAGCCCCGCATCGGATTTTACAGGAGATGATGTAACAGAAACAGAAAGATTTTACAATAAGATGAGATTTTACGATAGATTAGAAAAACTTTTTAAAGAAAGTATAAAAAATGATGATATAGCTTTCTTCGGCGGTGATTTCAATGTATGTCCAATTCTAGAAAAAGACGTTTATAGTATAAAAAAAGATGGCGTCATAACTTGCAATAAAAAAGAGAGAGATAAATTTAAAAAATTTCTCGATATTGGAATGCATGATACTTTTAGAGAATTGAATGAAGATATCGTAGAATTTAGTTGGTGGGGATATAGGCCTTTTAGCATGTTTGAAAAGAATCAAGGTTTTAGACTTGATACCATATTAACCACAACAAATAGTTTCAAACTCGTTAAAGATTGTTTTATAGAAAAAGAAATACGTGGTACTGAAAGACCATCAGACCACGCACCAATGAGTTGTATTATTTCTTTATAAGAAAGTTATTAATACAATATAAAAATTAATCTACTTTTTTACAAAGATCACCAAATAATTTGCAAATCTTTCCTAAAATACTAAGATGTTTACCAGCTGTTTCCACAGAGTTATCCGTTTCCTTTCCGTCATCTCCTGCTTCTTCAACAATACCACCTACATCTTCAATAAAAT
Source organism: uncultured Alphaproteobacteria bacterium (assembly GCA_949298005.1). Taxonomy (GTDB): domain Bacteria; phylum Pseudomonadota; class Alphaproteobacteria; order Rickettsiales; family UBA1997; genus CALXRO01. Next base: position 13,052 of record CASFUN010000062.1, read on the forward strand.
CCCCAATATTGCCCAGTGTGTCACCAATCCCCCTATTTTCAACTAACTGTACTTTATCATCGTCGTTAATAAGTGAATTTTTAGAAACATTTGAACTCCCATATACAGTAACAGGTATATAAATAAAGCTTACTAATAGAATTACATTTTTTTTCATTTGAACCTCCATTTTTTAAGAAAAACAAAATGTTTTATGAAAAAGTAATAAATTAATATAATTTAAAAGTCAATAATTATCCAGGGTAAATAATATTTTATAGAATAATAATTCTATTAAATTCAATTATTAATAGATTAAAGTTATACTATGAATAAATTTTTGTTGGCTAAATATAATATTGATTTATTATAAAAATAACTTAAACTCAAGTAAGTTTAAGATTTATTATGGTTCATATTTATGCCAAGAGTTATAGAAAAAAGAAATGATATAAAAATACAAGAAGCTGCAGAGTCATGTCCTGTCAACTGTTTTAGAAAAAATAACAGTGAGTATGTTATTGATCCAGATTTATGTATAGATTGTGGAGTATGTCAGACAATAGTCGATGATGGTGTAATTCTAGATGATATGGATGCAACACAAGAATCAATAGATTTTAATGCAGAAAAATCAAAAGAATGGGAACCAGCCATATAGTTCTCGAAGCTAAAAATATAACAAAAATATATAAAAACGACAAAGAACAAGGTATGGTTGTGTTTGAAGATTCGTCGTTTAGAATCTTCAAAGGTGAAACAATTTCTATAGTCGGGTCGTCTGGTTGTGGAAAAACTACACTCTTGCAAGTTTGTGGTTTATTAGACAGCATTTATAGTGGACAAATAATAATGAACTCATTAATAGTTTCAAATATTTCTCTAGAAGAAAAAACTAAAATCAGAAAAAAAAATATAGGTTTTGTGTATCAAATGCATCATTTATTTCCTGAATTCAGTGCTTTAGAGAATGTAATGCTACCATTATTAGTAAATAATGAAGATAAAAAATCTGCGAGGACGAACGCTATAGACCTGTTAGAAAAATTAGGGCTTTATAATAAAATAAATAATATGCCATATGAGTTATCTGGCGGAGAAAAACAAAGAGTAGCAATAGCAAGAGCAATTATACATAGACCTCAATTAATATTGGCAGATGAGCCAACTGGTAATTTAGATAGTGAAAATTCTGAAAAAACATTAAATCTTTTGTTAAGCTTAGCTAACGAATTTAACCTAAGCTTACTGATGGTAACACATAACATCGATATAGCAAAAAGAACAAATAGAGTATTAACTATAAGGAATAAAAAAATAGAAAATTATTAGGCACTGATTATTGCTTAATATTTCTTAATTATTTATACAATCTAACAAATAGGAGTGGTATTTTTTTAACTCATTCATATCAAAATTTGGATTGGTCCAACTCATTACAATTTCGTCATCGAATTCATTTGTTTCCAAATTAAATACCTTATTCTTCAATATTGTATCTGTCATTAAGCCATGAGTTAAATAAAATTTAACAGCAACTTCATTCGAACTATGAGGAGCCGTCTCAAATTTATATATATGTCTATACTCCTTTTCTACAATATTAAAAAATTCCTTCCATAACATAACAAATACTCTTGTATTAGATGATGCGTTTGGTGCTGACATAAGCGTAGCATTAGTCAAAACGTGAGCTAATGACTTATATGGAGAAGTATACGCCTTAAAAATCCCAATAATATCTTTTTTATCGTTCTCAGCAACTAGCATCAAACCATACTTTATGGATTTATTGATAACATCATTTTTTATATAATCTAACGTGATCTCAGAACAATTTTGAGTCATTTTAGTTGGATGTACAGTTGTCACATCAATATAAAGATTATATATACCAGGTAAGTCACTCTCCTTAACTTTTCTTATCTTTACCATATTTATTATAATAATTTATATAAAATATATTTGTAATATATAGATTATTATTATAAATCAAATATATTTTTCTAAATATTTTATTTCTATTTTATTCAAATTAAAAACATTATTGCTTTTAAGCAAGATTTAAATAGAATCCAACTATACTTTGAAGCAAATATCTCGTGTGAGATTAGAAGAAGATACTTATAAAAAAATAACCAAATATTATGAAATATCGGATAAAATAAAGAATGAAATCTTAAAATTAGACGATATAGATATTGAAACAAAAAATAATATTCTAATGCTAATTCCTATAACAATAAGAGATACTACTGATAAATTACTTGATTTATATATAATGTTTTTAAAAAATATAAACGATACAACTTTAAAAAACGAAATAATTAGAAATCTAAATAATTTACTTGAACAGATTTACAAATATAAAAACATTATTTACGATTTATATAAGAACAAATAAAATAATAAAATATTATGCAAGAAATTTTAAATAATACAGACAGTTTGATGTCAAAAGCAATAGATATATTAAAAAGAGACTTAGCAACCGTTAATACTGGTAGAGCTACTCCATCGCTTTTAGACACAATTCGAATTGAATGTTATGGTAACTTTATGCCGTTAAATCAGATGTCAAATGTATCGGTTTTAGATTCATCAACTTTGTTGATACAGGTATGGGATAGATCTATGGTTTCACATGTTGAAAAAGGTATACAGAATGCTAATCTTGGATTTAATCCAATGGTTGATGGTACTTCAATTAGAATTAATATTCCAAAATTAAGTGAAGAAAGAAGAAAAGAACTTTGTAAAATAGTAAAAAGATATGGAGAAGACAGAAAAATAGCTGTTAGAAATATTAGAAAAGACAGTTTAGAAAAAATTAAAAAAATTAAAAAAGATTTCAGTGAAGATTTCGTAAAAGATAGCGAAAATAAAGTTCAAGAACTAACTGATAAACACACAAAAAATATTGATTTACTTGTATCTGCAAAGGAAAAAGACCTGCTAACTATATGATCGATAGAAATATTTTAAAAATTTTATTACTTTTATTAATAATAATTGTAGTATTTATTAATATATCTTTCTTAATGAAAAAAAAATATACAAAAACTAACAACAATATTCCATTAAGTGTAGCTATCATAATGGACGGAAATGGTAGATGGGCTCAAAAAAGAAAATTACCAATAAGTTATGGGCATAAAAAAGGTGCAGATAATTTAATAGAAATATTAAAACATGCAAAAAATGTTGGAATTAAGTCATTAACATTGTATGCATTTTCTACAGAAAACTGGAAGAGACCTAAAGATGAAGTTGATTATATATTAAACATTCTTAATAATTTTCTTGATGAAAAATCTGAAATTTTGATTGAAAACGACGTAAAACTAAAATTCATTGGTGACTTATCAATATTAGAGAATAACTTATTAAAAAAAATATCTAATTTAGAAAAAAGAACAGAAAATAATAACCTTATTTTAAATATCGCTTTTAATTATGGTGGTAGATCTGAAATAATAAATGCAGCTAAGAATATAGCAACCGATTATAAAAATAATCAAATAGATACCAATAATATTAATGAAGAGCTATTTAAAAAATATTTATATAATCCAGAAATCATCTATCCTGATTTGGTCATAAGAACAGGAGGGGATATTAGATTAAGTAACTTTTTATTATGGGAAATTAGCTATTCGGAACTTTACTTTACAGATTTATTATGGCCTGATTTTAAAGAAAAAGATTTTGATAGAGCTATTAATAACTACAAAAACAGGAAAAGAACATATGGAGAAAGAAAAGCAATTAGATAGATTAAAAAATTCTTTTAAAAACATCAAATTTAATAATGATTATGTACTGAGCATATTGTACTTTCTAATTTTATTAATATCAGATCTTTTTTCAAAAAATTTATTTCTATTAATGGTATTGATAGCGATGGTTCATTTGTCTTGGTCGTTAAATAGAATAATAAATACAGAAAAAAATTATACAAAAATCATTATTCAATTATATTTAGTATTTTCTGGATATTCTTTAATATATATATCGCATAATCTCATTAATTCTAAATCTATATATTTATGGATATTATTCTTAGTGTCTTCTATAAAAATTTCAGAATATTTTTTAAATAAAATTTTTCTGGGTGAACACAGTAAAAAATTCTACCTAATAAAATTTAGCATTATTAGTATTGTATCAATAATAGTTGGAATAATATCTTCTCTATTTATGAAACAAAAAGTAATAGCATTCATATTAGTGAATTTTATCATATATATTTTAACGTATCTAAATTATATATTCCCAGAAAAATATCAAAAAAATATATTTTTAAAGTGTTATAATACAATTGCATTTCCAACTATATTTATATGTATATCTTTAATATTAGGATTTATAGTGATAAAATGAGGTATTTAAAATATCTATTTTTGATTCTAATACTAATAAATACTAATACATCATATGCTAAAACCAACGAAGTTTCATTTATGTCGCTTAAATCATCTGAAGTAAATCTTAGAGCTGGACCAAATAAAAATTTTATAACATTATATACCTATAAACTAAAATATATGCCTGTTAAAATAGTAGGAGAGTATGATAAATGGTTTAATATAATTGATAAAGATGGTGATAGTGGCTGGGTTAGTGAAAATTTAATATCAAGAATAAGAACCGTTATAACGGTAAATGATACTCAGTTCTTGTATAGTAATTATAATGATACTGCTCTGCCAACTTATAAAGTTGAAAAAAATGTAATTGCACGATTGGTTAAATGTAAAAAATTTCGATGTAAAGTTAAGATAGGTAAAATTAAAGGTTGGCTAAATAAAAGTGATATTTGGGGATATAGTAGTTAGTCAACTAATGTTGACTTCCAATTTGCATCGTAATAGATTTGTTTCTTTGTTGTTGTATCTCTGCTTGCTTAACAAGATTTGCTTGTTGCGTCTGTTCTTTTGCTACAACCGCTGCATCAGAAAAAGCTAATGAGTTATAACTAGTATTTTGTGCTTCTTGTAACATTTCCTCTTTCTTTTTATTAATTAAATCTCTAAATATACCTTTATTACTTATATATATTGACTTAGCAATTGGAGACTTTAACAACTCCATACATTTTTCTTCAAAATCTTTTTTAGCTGTTGCCAATTTGTTGGTTATTTGCTTTTTCTCTCGAGACACTCTATATATTTAACCCCAATGCATTGGATTATAAAGATGTAACTTTTTACGCTCATCAGTATTAGACTCAAATTTATTTTCACATTTTGCTACCGCTACTACAAGCTCGTCATCAAGTTTTTCCCTAATATAATTAGTTATTACATCTTTATTTTGAACTTTAGAAAGAACAGCATCTGTAATATATTTATTATCTATATTTTCGGCAATTTTCAACAACTGACGATCTTGACTAGAATTAGCAAATTTAACAAATCTACGATATAATTCACTATCATAAGTTATTTCTTGCAAATTTTTTGGTAACCCTCTTATAATATCACTAATTATATTTTTTAAACCTTCTACATCAGTATTACTAATTGATTGTTCAATTTGATCTCTATACTTCTCAAAAAGTTTATCTAGTTGCCTATTTTTTTCAAATGATTCTTGGCTACATTTTAATTCTTCATGTTGTACTTCTAAAGAGTTTTGCCATTCTTGCAATCTAAAACTTAAGATAAAACTCTCGCAATCTGATAAACCTCCAACTTCAAATTCAATTTCATTTTTTTTTGAATATTCTTTATATTCGCTTATTTTTTTTTAAACTGTTTATAAACTTCAAACGTATAACTATTAATATCGTTAAAATCAAATTCAAAATATCCTTCTAAAACTTCCAATTTTGCAAATTTTTCTAAGAAATATTCTTTAATATCAAAAGTGTCATCCTCACTCAATATTTTTAAATCACTTACGAAACGTTTATCAATTTTATCTAATATTGCTCTGTTATGAAATCAAACTTAAAAGAATCAACCAAATCGGCTGACTTCATTTCAAGTATTTTTTCCCACGCAACATTCATATACCTTGCGCGATCTGCTTTTGGATGTATAATGTCATCCACTGCTCTAATAATTTCTTCTGTTTCCATTATTTTTCCTATGTTTTGAGATAAAATATAGCAGTAATTAGTTAGTTGTCAATAATAGAGAATATATAATAATTTTTAAAACAAAGATACTTTATAATTATTTAATCATATAAATAATTTGATATTTATAGCTTTATTTATATAATATTTTATTATTGAATAATTAATTTTAATTAAATTTAAAAAATGAAAATAGATATATTTTCTAATGATAAAAATAGCTTAGTAAATTTACTAAATTGTTTAGAGCAAAAAATAAATAAATGCGATATAACACTATTATCGACCAGTGAATTAGAAAATAAAGAACTAACTTTCCAGAATAAAAAAATAAAAGTGGAAAACATAAATAACTATAATATTACTCCAGACCTTATAATTTTTTCTGTTAATAAGGAATTAACAGAAAAATATATTAAAAAATTTATTAATAAGTGTATCATAATAGATGAAAGTGGTTGGTACTTAGATGTAGAGAAACCGGATAATATAAGATTAATTATATCAGATATAAATACTAAAGAAATAAATAAAATAAAAGTACATGAAATAATTTCTTTTCCATGTGTTACAACAATTCAACTTTTGGAATCTTTATACCCATTATATGATTTAGGAAATATAAAAAGAGTTGTTGTCTCTACTTATCAATCTGTTTCTGATTTAGGTAGGTCAGCTATGGATGAATTATTTGAACATACAAAGAAAATATATGAAAATAGCTTTTTACCAACCAAAAATTTTAAAAAGCAGATAACATTCAATGTTTTACCACAAATAGGCGATATTTCGGATGACAAACAATACGAAATCGAAAATAGAGTTATTAAAGAATCAAAAATAATTCTTAATAACAGTACAGAATTTTCAATCACTTGTGCTATGGTACCAGTGTTTGTTGGTAATTGCCAATCAGTTAATGTAGAATTTGAAAATAATTTTGATGAAGAAGATATTTATAATTTATATGAAGGTTATAGTAACTCTATAAGTGTAATTGATAGATTTGAAGATTTTATATACGCAACACCAAAAGAAGTTGCTTTAGATAATTCTGTATTTATTTCAAGAATAAGAAAAGATAATAGTTTAAAATATGGATTAAATTTTTGGTCCGTTGCCGATAATATTACAATTAAATCGAGATATATTACTGAATTAATCTTAGAATTATCAAAATCAATAAATTAGCTTGAATAAGTTTTATTCACTTGAAAATTAAGCTCTAATAATATATAATTAAACATATTAAGATTTATTAATCTCTATGAAGTTTTGCAAATATATATTATATTTAATAGTGATAAATTTAATTACCTCTTGTACATCCACAAAAATAGTAGACGTTAAAAGTCCATGCGTAGATGGTGAAAATGGTCCTTGTGGTCCAAGAAAACCAGTAAACACATGGCTTAAAGAATATAATATATAAATAATCTATAAGGTAGTTATGAATAATAAAATTAATAAAATAATATTGATATGTCTTGTAATTACTGTTTCTTTATTTTGTATAGAAAAACAGAAGAATATTAACCTAATAAAAAATACAGCGCAAGATGCAAGACTAAACTCAAGACTTATAGCTGATGAGAGTACTAAATCTATAGCAAGTCCTAGCATAAAAAAAGTAAATCATATTGTATCAAAAAAAAATAAGGAATTATTTGACCTAATTTTAGATAAAGTCAGATATGAATATGTTGAAGAGGTTGAAGATAAAAAATTATATGAAAGTGCTATGAATGGCTTGTTGTCTTCACTCGATCCACATTCTAGCTACATGAACGAGAAAGAATTTAAAGAAATGCAAGTAAGTACAAAAGGGGAATTTGGTGGACTCGGCATTGTTGTTACAAAAGATTCTAATTTTATAAAAGTAGTTTCACCAATTGATGATACTCCAGCAGCAAAAATTGGTATAAAGCCTGGTGATTATATCTCAAAAATAGATAATGAATTAACTTATGATATGAGTTTAGAAAAGGCAGTTGAAAAAATGAGAGGAAAACCAGGAACAAAAGTTGATATTGTTGTTCTGCGTAAAGGAGAAAGTGAACCATTGGAATTTACAATTAAAAGAGAGATTATAAAAGTTGAAGCTGTTAAAGGTAGAATAGAGAGTGATAATATCATATATATAAAAATTACAAATTTTATAGAGACTACATATAATGATACAGTAAATACATTCAATAGGTTAAAGAAAACTATAGGTGAAAATAAGTTACGTGGTGTTGTCCTAGATTTAAGAAATGATCCTGGTGGTTTATTAGACCAAGCTATTAAAATCGGAAGTTTATTCTTAAAAGAAGGAGAAACAGTCGTTTCAATTAAAGGAAGAGATGATAATTTGATAGAAACTTATAAATCGGATGCAAAAAAAGTTTTGATAGATAACGTTCCAGTTGTTGTGTTAGTTAATGAAGGTTCAGCATCTGCTTCAGAAATAGTAGCTGGTGCTTTGCAGGATCATAAAAAAGCTATAATAATGGGTACAAAAACATTTGGTAAAGCTTCAGTACAAACAGTTTATCCTTTACCAAATGGTGGTGCAATGAAAATGACAATAGCTAGATACTATACACCTCTTGGTAGATCAATACAGTTAGATGGTATAGAACCTGATATAAAAGTTTCAGAGGCAAATGTAAGCTTTGTTGAAGACAAGTTTGAAGCAAGACGAGAAAAAGATTTAGCTGGTCATTTAGAAAAAGGTAAGGAAGATATAGTAGTTAAATCAATAAAAGAAAATCAAGAAAAGAAAGAATTAACTAAAAATATAAGTGATTATCAATTGTCAAAAGCTATAGATCTTCTTATAGGTATTGATTACTATAATAATAGTTTTTCAAAGGAAAAATATGATGACAAGAAACAGTTTTAAAATTATAGTTTTTGCTATAGGTATTTTTTTAACTAGAAATAATGTTTTTGCAAACAATGATTTTAAAATTTTAGCTTATGTCAATGAAAAGGCTATTACAAAAGCTGATCTTAAAGCTTCTATGAAAATTACAAAAAACAATGATAGCAAAAAAGCATTAAAGGAATATATTGAATTGATACAATATGCCGAAATCGCTGAAAAAAATGGAATAAAATTAGATAAAAGAGACAAAGCTGAGCTTTGGACACATTTTAAAGTTAAATTCAAAATATATCAAACCAAGTCAGAATTCTGTAAAAAAAATGGTATTGATGAGAAATTTCTGGATGATTATATGAGGATGATGGAGATTTGGAAAATATATTATGAAAATTTTATTGTTAGAAATGTTAATGTACAAAAAGATACAATTATAGAAAATTTAAAAGTTACGGGAAAAGCAAAAATTGAGAATTCCTATGATTTATCTGAAATAGTTCTATATTACTCTGATAATAAACAAAAAAAAGAGGTAGAAAATAAGATCAAGAATCTTCTTGTTGATATAAGTTCTAACAAAATTTCATTTATTGAAGCAGTTAAATCAATTTCTAATTCTAAAACAACTAAAGATAATGGTTACTTAGGTTGGGTTAATAGTTCTGATTTTAATGATTCATTTGCAAACGTAATAGAAAAAACGAACGTTGGTTGTGTAACAAATGTTATTTGTACAGATAGTAGTACTAAAGGTTTGTGTGCTATTTTTATGGTTCATGATTCTAAAATTGTAATAAATACAGATAAAAAAGAAGAAATTCATGTTTTCAATGATTTTCACAAAAAAACCATTGATGTGAAAACTATAGAAACTGTTTCTAGTTATGGCGACACAATAAAAGTCAAATATAACTTGTAAAATTATAATTTATGACAAAATTTTCTGTAAAAAGATTTAAAACTGAGAAAGTAAAAACAGCCAAAAATAGAAAAATTTCTTCCACAAGATGGCTTCAGCGACAATTAAATGACCCGTTTGTAATATCCGCTAAAGAGAATGGTTATCGGTGTCGCGCGGCCTTTAAGATATTAGAAATAGATAATAAATTCAAAATTTTTAAAAAGGGCCAAAAAGTATTAGATCTTGGTTCAGCTCCTGGTGGTTGGAGTCAGATTATAGTTGAGAAAGTTGGAATGAATAATATTGTAGCAGTAGATATTTTGGATATGAGCCCAATACCAGGTGTTAAGTTTATTAAGCAAGATTTTCTTACTAATAATGCTGGCGATATTATAAAAGGAGAATCAAGTGTTAGTAAATTTGATGTTGTTATGAGTGATATGGCAGCAAACACGACAGGTGATAAAAAAACAGATCACATAAGAACATTGAATCTGGTTGAACAAGCTTTGGATTTTTCAATAACTGTATTAAGACCTGGTGGAATTTTTATAAGTAAGATCTTTCAGGGTGGTGCAGAAAAAGATTTGTTTGATAAGCTGAAGAAAAACTTCTCTATGGTTAAACATTTTAAACCAAAGTCTTCAAGGCAAAATTCTGTTGAAATGTATTTGGTGGCTATGGGTTTTAAAGGTAATTCTGAAATATAGTATTTTAAACTCATATAAAATTATTATTGATTTTATATAGCAAATCTCTTACTATTAGGATATTGGATGAGTGGCAGAGCGGTTGAATGCACTGGTCTTGAAAACCGGCAAAGATGCAAGTCTTTCGGGGGTTCAAATCCCTCCTCATCCGCCATTAATTTTTAAAAAATAGAGATTTTGGTTATAATTCTATTCCATACCCAATCACCCCCTCTCTCTGCATACTCCACATCTGTCTAAAGAGACCATTTGGATTTGAAAGAAGTTGTTCTTTAATGCCATCTTCTA
>CASFUN010000063.1 GCA_949298005.1 uncultured Alphaproteobacteria bacterium
CTGTACAGTTATTAGCTTATTATACCAGTATTGCAAAAGAAATAGATGTTGATAAGCCACGCAATTTAGCTAAATCTGTGACAGTTGAGTAGAATTATTTATATTAATATTATCATATTTATGAAGTTATATACCATAAAAAAAAGAGAAGATTTTATTAAGTTAAAAAAAGAGTCAATAATAAAGTATTATGGAAAAACAGTAACAATACTTTTTAAAGAAACTGAAGAAAAATACATATTAGAAAACCAAGAGCAATTCGCCAGAATAGGTATAGTTGCTACAAAAAAAATAGATAATAGAGCTGTTATAAGAAATAAAATAAAAAGACGACTTAGAGAAGCTGTTAGAAAAATTTCAAAAGAATCTTGTAATTTATTTGTAAATCACGCAGACTACGAAGTAATAGCTAAAAAGGATTTTCTTGATTATAGATATCAAGAAATTGTTGATGATTTAAACAATATTTTTTTAAAGGTAAAAATAAAATATGAACAACACAAACTTTATATATGATATATTAGATTTTTTAAAAGAGGCTGGAATAATAGCGTTAGAATATAAAAAAAATCTAAGCGCTAGTCTCAAATCAGATATGAGTATAGTAACTAATGCTGATACTGATATAAGTAAATTATTTAAGAAAAAGCTAAAAAAGTATACGGATTCTGGCAGACATAAGATATTAGATGAAGAAAATTTACAAAATAATATTGATGATTTATTTAGTAATGAAATAGAATTTATATGGACTATAGATCCCATAGATGGAACAACTATGTATTATTATGATTTTCCTCTTTGGGCTATAGCTGTAGGTCTTTATAAAAATAAAGAGCCATATATTGGTGCAATATATATGCCTATAACAAAAGAACTGATTTATACTGATTCAGTAAATACATATTTAGTTAAAAATTGCTTTGAAGAAAGTGAAACTAGAGAAATTTTAGTATCTAAACCGCAAGAATTAACTAATAAAAGTGTTATTTTACAACATAAATTTTGTAATTTTAGAAAAGAATATACTATAATAGATTTGTATTCGTGTTATGCTATGGGTTTTTATACGTTATCTGGCAGGAGTATTGGTAGTTTTTTTAATGAGTCTGCAAAACTTTGGGATATATCTGCTATAATACCTATAGCTAAAAATCTTGGTTTGGTTTTTAAAAATATTTTAACAAATCAAGAAATGATAACACTGGACATCAAAACTTTGAATAAAGACTGGAGTATAGGTAATGTGTATTTATTATCTAGAAAGGATATTTATGATAAAATTATTAATATTATATTAGCTAAAAAATAATTTTTAAAACATTGATTAATGTAATATATAGATTTTTGAAAGAAAATAAAGTAAATTGAAAAATAACGAGCGTCTATTTTATTTAATGAAAATAAACAAAATAAATAATAATATTAATTATAAGTATCATACACCAGTAATGCTTAAAGAAGTATTGGAGTTCTTGAATTTGAAAAACAATTCAACAGTTTTAGATGCAACATTTGGCGCTGGTGGCTATAGCAGAGCTATATTAGATTATTATAGTGATTGTAAAGTAATTGGATCAGATAGAGATACAAATGTAGAAAGGTTTGTTAATATTTTTAAACAAGAATATAAAGAAAGATTTAATTTTATAAATTCAAAATTTAGTGAGATAAAAAATAACTTCGATTCTAACAGTTTTGATGGAATAGTATTAGATTTAGGTGTTTCTTCTATGCAAATTGATGATGCAAAGAGAGGTTTTTCTTTTAATAAAGAAGCTCCACTAAATATGACAATGGGTAAAAATGACTTTAATGCGTATGATGTTGTTAATTCATTTAATGAAGAAAAATTAGCTTTTATAATAAAGAACTATGGTGAAGAAATAAAAAGCAGAATTATTGCAAAGAAAATAGTTAAATATAGGAAAAATAAAACTATAGAAACAACAACAGAATTAGCTAAAATAATACATAGTTGTTTTTGTAAAAGAAGTAAAATAGATAATGCAACAAAAACTTTTCAAGCAATAAGAATTTTTGTGAATGATGAAATCAAAGAGCTTGAAACTATATTAAATGATTCAGTAGATCTATTGAAAAGTGAGGGTAGGTTAGTAATTGTAAGTTTTAACTCTCTTGAAGACAGGATAGTAAAAAACTTTTTTAAAAAATTTGGCGATTTAAAAAAAGAAAAAGTGAATAAATATTCAAATCAAATTGAAACTAAAAGTATTTTTAATATTATAACAAAAAAACCAGTATTAGTTTCTAATAAAGAAGCTACTATAAACCCACGATCCAGATCAGCAAAATTAAGGTGTGCTATAAAATGTTAAGAATTATTCTAAAATTTTTTAATAAATTTTTGACATATATTTTACTTGTTTGTTTTTTAGTATTTATTTTTACTCAATATAAAATCTTTCTTCTAAAGACATCTCTAAAAGAAATAGATGTGAAAATAAATGAAATTAGGCATAAAAATGCTATTTTAGATGTTGAAATATCACATTTAACTAGTCCTGAAAGATTAATAAAAATATATAAAGAAGTATACAATATAGATTATAGTGATAATTTATTAACTATAAAACAAGTAAAGAATACAACTAATATGCTGTTATACTATCATAGTAAAAATAAAGAGAATAAAAATGAATAAGAAAAATTATTATAAAATTGGCATTATAATAACATCAATAATTATAATTTTTATTATGATGATTTTGCGGTTGTATATTTTGTCAGTAAAACAATATAATTTTGTAGATAAAGACTATAGTTTTAATGATATCAATATTACAAAAAAAAGAGCAAATATTGTTGATAGAAATGGTTTTTTATTAGCTACCGATATAAATACTAAAACACTTTATTTGAATAAAGATTTATTAAAAGATAAAAAATTTATAGCAAAAGAGTTGGCAAAAATACTAAATTTAAATGAGGATAATTTATATAGAAGGATAACAGATAAAAATTTAAAAAGTAAGTATATCTTGGTAAAAAGGTATATAATGCCAGTTGAGGAAAATAAAATAAAATTGCTACCTATAGCGTCTCTAGTTTTTGAGGATGAATTATTAAGATATTACCCATATAATAATTTATTTTCTCACGTTGTAGGTTATGTTGATATTGATAAAAATGGTATTATTGGTCTAGAGAGATATTATGATTCTAAACTAAAAGAAGAAAATAGTATTTTAAAAACTACACTTGATATGAGAGTGCAAAGTGCTTTAAGAAGAGTTATTATAGATTCATATAAATTGTTTGAGCCGAATTTTATAGTTGGAATAGTTAGCGAAATTAAAACAGGGAATATAATTGCTATGATTTCGTTTCCTGATTTCAACCCAAATATCAACAAAGCAAAAAATAATACTTTTAATCACGCTACCTATGGTAATTATGAACTCGGTTCTGTATTTAAAATATTTACCATAGCAAATGGCTTAGAGCTAGGAGTAATACAAAAAGACACGATATTTGATGTTAGCCATGATGTTAATTACGGTAAATTTACTGCGAAAGATATTGATTCTATAAAAAATAGAAAAAATTTAACAACTAAAGAGGCATTTGCAATTTCATCTAATATTGCTACTGTTTATACTGCTAAGCTAATAGGTATAAATGAACAGTTAAAGTTTTTTGATAATTTAGGTTTATCCGAAAGATTAAATATTGATTTAGGAGAAATATCATTGCCTCTACAGCCCAGAAAATGGAAAGAGATAAATCTTATGACTATAGCTTATGGATATGGTGTTGCAGTGTCTCCTCTACATATATTAAATGCAACTAATGCTATATTAAATGATGGAGAAATGATAACACCAAGATTATCGTATGAATATAAAAATCAAAAACATTCTACTGTTATTAGTAAAGATACCTCAGATATAATGAAAGATTTTTTTAGAGCAACTGTTGAAAAAGGTACAGCGAGGTTAGCTGATATAAAAGGTTATGATGTTGGTGGTAAGACAGGTACAGCTAGAAAGATAGTTGGTAATGACTATCAAAAGGGAGAGCATTTAGCCTCTTTTGTTGGCGCTTTCCCAATAGATAATCCTCAATATAGTATAATAATAATTGTCGATCGACCAAGAGGTTTGAATGAAAAACAAGGTGATGGGACAGGTAGTAGTGTTTCTGCTAAAATAGCAAAAGACGCTATTATAGAAATAGCACCTTTTTTATATATTTATTAAAGTAACTTGATTAAAGTTATTTAGCAACAATAACGTCTATAAATACTTTTTCTTTTGGACCTTTCTTCCTAAAAGAAACAACTCCATCAGTTATCGCAAATATTGTGTGATCTTTACCAATCCCAACATTTATTCCTGGGTGCCACTTTGTACCTCTTTGTCTACAAATAATGTTACCAGGAATGACACTCTGACCTGCGTATTTTTTAATACCTAATCTTCTACCTTCTGAGTCTCGTCCGTTTCTTGAACTACCACCAGCCTTATGATGAGCCATAATAATCTCCTATTAAAACTTTATATCGTTAATGATAACTCTAGTTTTCATTTGTCTATGTCCATTTTTTCTTTTGGAGTTTTTTCTTCTCCTTTTTTTGAAAACTATAATCTTATCATCTTTATAATTATCAATTATACTACCTTCTACAAAGACGCCTGATAAGGTTGGTTTTCCTAATAATATAGTATTATCATCCTTTTGTACAAATAATACTGTTTCAAAATTTATTTTTTCATCAACGTCTATTTTAAGCCTCTCTATATCTATTATACTTCCTTTTGAGACTCTGTATTGTTTTCCACCTGTTTTTAAAATTGCAAACATAATACTAATATAAAATTTATAAAAATTGTATGCTAAGGAAAGAATCTTCTTATATGATAGAACAGTTGATAGTTAATTGTCAATAAAAATTATTTCATAAATTAAATAGTAATATAATTGTTCTTTTTTGTAACTTTAACTTATTTTTTATGAATGATATAAATCAACTAACTTTATTTTTTCAAAATTAATGGTGGAGATAATGGGACTCGAACCCACGACATCCTGCGTGCAAAGCAGACGCTCTAGCCAACTGAGCTATATCCCCACTCTAAGAGAGTATAGCTACTATTCTTTAAAAAACAATATAATTTGGTAGCAAAGGGGGGACTCGAACCCTCGACCTGCGGATTATGATTCCGACGCTCTAACCAGCTGAGCTACTTTGCCAATAAATTAAGTATAAACTATAACTATAAAATATCAATAATTATAGAAAACCTTTTTTCTTTGCAAACTCATCATAGGCTTCATTTTCGTTATACATACCAGAATTCTTATTTTTAAATTTAGCAAACTCATTAGTATATGGTGAATCATCTTTTTCTAATTTTTTTTTAAGAACTTCTGATTTTATTTCTTGTCTTTTTTCTTCATATTCCTTAGAACCTTTTTTAAGTTGTCCATAATCTTCACTCATTTTTTATCTGTTTTTTCATTAATAGAATTCATAAAATTTCTCCTATTTTCTGTTTCTTCTTTACGTTTATTTTTATAATCTTCTATACCTTTTCCACCAAGTCTATTGGCTACACCTTTATAGAAAGCAGCACCTATACTTTTCATGCCATTGTCTAATAAGGCAGCGCCTTTATTTAGAGCTTCATTTACTTTGCCGGCTGCTCCACCGCCTATATTCATTCCTCCAAATATACTGCTACCAAGTTCTGTAGCCCCAGTAATAAACTTACTCATTAATATCCCTATTATATAAAATGACATAATGCTATAAAAACTTGGTGCATTTTCGTCCACTGTATTTAATGTTCCTCTTGTGGCACTGGATGATGGTATTTTCCAAAAAGATATAGCACCAAGAGGAAAACCAGCTATATTTATATTAAATATACTCAACCAACAAACTCTGTAACTAAAAACACTTTTTATATAGTTATAAATTAATATATTAAAGAATGACACAGTCATAACAAGAAATATTTGTTGACCAGCAAAACCTATTAATTGACCTAACCAATTATCAAATGTCTTTTTTGTTTTTTCAAAGAACATAAATAATAACACTAACGGGAAAAAACAGAAAACCAAAGACATATATATCTGTGAAGTTAAATACATAACAATAGCTGAAAAAACACCAACGATATAATTTATTACAGTCATTAAAACTAAATACAAATATATTAGTCCATACCAACTTGAAAAAGCTAATCCAAGCATTTTATTAAATACAGGTGCAGAAAATAATAATTCTAGATTGCTAAAACATGTAGAAAATAATACAGATTTATCTGAATAGTTTGCAGATGCGACAGCTACTGATAATTCTGATGTTACATCTAATTCAAAAGCACTGGCTATCAAAAATAATATTGAATCTATTCCATCTTTGAAAAATTTTACTACAAAACTATCAAAAAAGTTCCAACCTGCAGGACTTATTAAGAAATAAATAGCACAAAATCTTATTAATTTTGTAACAATTTCTGACTGAGTAAAATTGCTTAATCCAAGAAAATATCCAAACCCATAAAGTGTTATAGCTAGAGCTAAAGCCATTTTTGCTATGAATTGAAATAGTGGATCATTTATAAAATTTAGATAAACATTTTTAGCAAACCCTTTACCATCTGAAAAACTTTCACAATTAAAAGAATCTTTCATTTTTGCATCATCACAAGAAGCGTAACAATTATTATCACCGGCTTTACAGCTGTTTCCATTATTTTCCGAATAATTTTCTTCATATATGTAACACGTGTCTGTAGAACTATCTTCACATTTAACTTTTTTGCCATTTTTTGTCAGTATAGATATATACGAACCATCTATAAATGATAGAACAGTATTAAAGAAACTTTTAAAATAATTTATAATAGTGTTTTCTGTTTCGTTAATTGCTCTTATATCTACCTTATAGTTACCTTCATTGTTAGCAGAATTATTATCAATATCTATAATTTTAAAGAAAAATACTTCATCTTCTTTATCTGAACACAAAGTATGATTATCTATATTTTCACTATATTCTTTAAATAAAGTTGTGGATAAATCTATTCCTATGCTACCACCTCTATTCGTTATCAATCTACCAGAAGAATCAAATTTACATAAAGATTTTTCATTATCAAATACATAACTATTGTTAGCATCTTTTTTGTAACTAACTATTGGTAATATTTTCTCGGTATCTTGTATTAAGCTATCGCTCTTATAATTTGAAGATTCAGAAGCACAACCAATAAAAACAGCCAAACGATCACCATTTTTGTACACAGTCTTTTTATTTAAAATAATTTTAAAGAATGAATCATCAATATTATCATTACCATCGCGCATTTGTTGACTAAAATCATCAATAGAATTGCTAACATTATATAAATTATTTATTATTAACATTCTTATAAAACTGTTATCAAATGGATAAATTAATCCATTATAGTATATGTTATAATAACCATCAATATCAGTATAATTATCATTTTTTTTCGTTGTATTAGTAAACAGAAAGTCTTTTATTAAACCTTTTCTTGAACTATTATCAAAAGACTGGAGTTTATTAAGGCCGATAGCATCAATATTTTTATTACCTTTATTTAAATACGAAAACGTTGTTTTTAAACTGACAACTAGATTTGTAGCATCATAACATTGAGTAACTTCTCTCTGACATTCACCTTCATTTTTACAAAGTTTTTTATAATAATATAAATTAGACTTATAAGTACATATGTTTTCGTAAGTATCATTTTCTATGTTTTTAATTTCACTAGTTTTAAAAAGACTTTCTAATTCTTTTATTTGTTCTTCCAACACTGTTTTACTGCCAATATTTGGTAACGATTCTATCAATTCTTTTATTGATTTACTATTATTATAATAAATCTCATATTCATTATTATTAATAGAATCCCTACATTTTTTTGCTTCTTTATATATCTTTCCAATTAAATCTTCATATTTAGAAAGACAAACGCTCTTATATACTTTTGTCTTACATTCTCCATTAGTTGTTGATACACACACCTCTGTATCATTTTCTCCTACAACACTTTTTACGTATTTATAATCTGTATAAACTTTATCCCAAAAATCATAAATATTCAGATTATTTTCAGACGCATAAGATGAATTTGTTGATTTACATTCTGCATTTTTATAATCTAGACTATAATAATCTTTTATGAGTGTATCTGGAGCGTTACAATTTATATTAATAATATAACAAACCTGTTTATTATCATTATCAGATGTAATTATTGTTTTATATTCACCATTTTCTTTAGAACAAAATTTTTCTAAATTTATATTCTCCTTAGATTTTACATAACAGAAAAATGGTCGTTTTTCTTTTGTAAAAACATTCAACCCAATATTATAATCTAAATTATCGGTAGTATTTTCCTGACCAAAATTATATTCAATTCTTTTTAATTTTATATTATCATTTTCAAAAGTAAAAAAGTTTGAATAGTCGAATCTTATAATTTGACCACTTCTAACAAAATAATTATTGTTTGAAACTACAAGTTTTTTTTGAGGGTCAGACAAACTAGAACTCAGTGAATAGTCTCCATTAGTTTGTTCATAAAATCTTTCTTTCATAGAAACTTGATTAACATAACTGTCACTATCATCACTATCCTTAAAAGTAGTAGCTTTTGGATTTATTATTCTATATTTAACATCCTTCTCTTCTGAATGTATACTACTAAATATAGAAGGTACACTAAAAAACATAAAACCTGTCTGTTTAATTTGAAATTCTTTTAATGGAATAATCTTTATAACTATTCCTGAATAACACTTTTCTAAATTGTTAGTTTTTATTGTTATAGTTGTTTCCAAAGGAGAAGCAATTGTTGAAAACTCATCAAATATTATTTCACTTCCATTTTGAATATTAGCTACTAACCACTTATTTTTCTCAAGAGATAAATTACTATATTCATTTCTATAACTATCTATATAATTCTTATTCGTACTATTATATTCTTCAACTATAGAATAATTACACTCACTAGGTATTTCATTTCCTATATATTTTATAGCTATTTTGGAAGCTTCTGTAAGTTTAAATGAAAATTCTGACGTTTTACTATCATTGTTATTAATAACATTATCTTTGGTCAAAATATATCCATAACATTTGTTACTACCATACAATTTTATACATTTATTAAATCCAGTTATTTTTAAAGTTTCCTCTTCAAAACCATAATTATTATCTGAATTAATTGAAGTTATTTCATTAAAAATATCATTAGCATAAAAGTAATAATCACCATCGGAAAAAATAGAGGTTTTGTAATTTTTATTGTAGTAATTATCTAATCTACTACTTTCATCTTCACTTAATGAAGTATTATTAGTTCTATGTTTAAATTCACAATAAACAGAATTTTTATTTCCTTCCGGCTTTCTATAGTCACATTCTATATTATCGTAATTTGGTTTTGTAAATTTATATTTTTCATTAATATCTGTACTATCAATTATTGTTGAAGAATCTAACTTTACAAAGTCTAAGTAAGATATATCTGATATATCTGATATATTAACTTTTACTTCATTATTACCATTAAACCAATTTTCTTTTACATAAATATTAAAGTTGGAGATAGGATTATTATAATATATTACATTGTAGTCAATATCATCTGCATAATATTTATTATATTCAGCTTTTTCCTCTTTAGAAACGTCACTTAAAATTATAGACCCTGAAACATTAATTGTAACACATGTATCTTTTTTAAGAGATATTCCTACATAACTTGTTTCTGTCTTTAAATTAGCTCTGGTCCAAAAATCATTCGTTTGACTTTGACCTTTATCACATTCATTTATGCAATGATTTAAACACGATCTAAAAATATTACTTTTTTGACTTTCTGTGACATCTTTATTATCATTCATGCTAAATATAAGAATATCGTTTTGCCCAATCAAAGGATCTATAGATTTGCATGATATATCAGATTCTTTAAGATGATCAACACTATCACCACTTTTTCTAAAAAGATAATTATTTGCAATATCTATAGCGTCCAATTTAACAACTTCTAAACAATTACATACACTACCACTACCATTTTCACTATCTGCACAAGTTTTACTTTGATCATAATAACAATTCCTACCAGAATTACCAACAATAAAAGAGTCATACTCACTATTAGAACTGAAATCATCTGAGTCATAACATACTTTCACACCATCACATGCAACAATTTGAAATAGAAGTATAACGATGATAAACAATTGACCGTAATGTTTATAATATTTTTTATTAAGTTCCATAAATTTTTTAAAAAAAACTAATTGATATAGTAATAAAGTATAATTTTAATTCAAGTTAAATACTCTAAAATTGACTAAATAATTAAATGAAATAATTTAGGATTTATTGTTATAACTTTATAGATAAATATTTATTTGAGTGGTTATTTAATAATTACTCAGTTTAAAATATACAAAAATAGATTTGAAATAAAAACAAATAATATATAAGAAAAGTAGTTTAATATTGTTTTTAAATAAAACCGTTGTTTATTTTATATATAAAATAATATCATTAATTTATGAAAAATAGAAGCAAATTTTTAGTTTCACTACTATCTTACTTTTTTATAAGTAATAATTGTCAAGCACAAAAATTTCTAGAAAGACAGATTGTTAGACTAGGAGATGTAATTATGGTAGCTACACCAACTCTTGCTCTTGGAAAAACAATATACGAAAACGATAATGCTGGTATTCCATATTATTTATTAAATTTTGTCGTCGTTAATTTTGGTACGGCTGCACTACAGGTACTTATACCAGAGAAGAGACCGGTTGGCGAATCTACAAAATCTTTCCCGTCAGGTCATGCTTCTGCTGCTTTTTCCGGTGCTACATATGTGCATTTTAGATATTCATTGTATGAAGCAAGATGGTTATATTCTATGGCAACATTTGTAGCTTTTTCGAGATTTTATGGGGATAGACATCATATACATGATTTATTGGCTTCAGCAGGACTAAGTTTGTTATCAAGCTATTTTTTAGTTAAAAACAAAAATAGTAACAAAACATATTCTGTAAGCTATAATCTGGAAAATAAGGAATTATCATTTAATTTTTTATATAGATTTTAATATTTTAAACACATTTATGGAAACAAACCTCGTACTGGTATCATACTAAAAACTATTAATTGGATAGATCCATATAAGGATATTCAGAACTTAATTAATAATAATATATTAAATTTTCAATCTGATGCTATTAGAACATTTGGTGTGGATCTATATTGGATAATATTATTTGGAAAGAACATAATATCACTATCTATGGGAATTAGTTATAGCTTTAAGAAGGTTTAAATTTATAAAAAACCGTGCCCGCCAAGATTAATGTTTCGTGGTAGTCTTCTTGGTAGTCCTGATGGTACTGTTGGTCGTGGTGCAGTAGCATCTCTTCCTTGCAGCACTACCATAACCCTTGCAAGAGGTCCTAAACCAGATACTTGTTGCCTTAAGTTTTGGTTTAGAGGAGGGAGGTGGGATCCTTAAGCCGCAGTTGGTGATATAGCAGGCTGACGTGCTGGTGATGCTGGTGGTTGTAATTGTAAAAGGCGTTGTTCTAATGCTGTTTTAATATTATCAGGTAGCTCACTTTGATGCTGTCGCATAGCTTCCAAAACACTTTGATCCCCAATTGATCTAATTAATCCAGGCCTGCTAATATATTTATTACCTGTTACTGATTTATTAGTAGAAAGAGACATTTTGAATCTGCTATTACCAAGATTAAATTCCATATATCTCCCTTCTCCAGTTCCTTGTATAACAACATTGGTTCCTGCACCTGTAACTGCTCCTAAATTTTCAATAATTTGTATATTACTGGTTTGTGATTTCATCATATTTGATGATTTACTCATAACTAAAAATTGAAGTTCACCTGTTTGAGCTTTTTGTAATATAACATCTGTTGTAAAACCAAGTTCTTTAAAAACTTCTGCTTCGTTTATAACATGAAAACCGCAACCATAAGATCCCTGTATTGTCCCAAAAAGAAAACTATTATTATTTAAGCTATAACCTATTAATCCATTCTCTTTTAAGAAACTATTTATTTCTTCTATTTTAGTAGCTCTTCCATCATCACCTCCTGTATCAAAAACATAAGCTTTCTTTTGTGGTGATTTACAAAGCATTATATCTGCGACATGCTTTTTACAATAATAGTTATAAGCTAATATTAGACATTTATTTTCTTCTAAAGAAGACAATCTTTTTTCCAAACTTGGATGAGCTCCAGATATATCAATTTTAGTCATACCCGAACAATTATGGCACCATCCAGCACTATCAAAAACATTTTTTTTAGAAACATCTATGTTTCTAGAAAATCGTGTTATTTCATACGGTTTTAATGGATTTTTATCCCTACTAAATCTTTCGCTTAGTGTTCCTGCATACATAATATTTTTACCTCATAAGTACTTTATCCATTAATTTTTTGCTTAATTCATTTATTGAAATAATTCTATTTCTAAATTTTTCTAATTCTTCTACTTCATCATCCGTTAAGTCTAAGTCTTTTCTTCTTGTTACAATTGGAGCTAGTTCTTCTATTGAAATATTATCACCTTCTACGTAATCGTCGTCTTCTCTAAAATCCAGAAAATACACTTTCCGTCCCTCTCTATTCTCTTCTTATAATCTCTAGTATATAATACTTCAATATATTCTTCATAGTATTCATCGCAGTTCTCGTAACCGTCAATTTTTCCATCATACACTGCCACAGTTATACCATTGGGAATATCATAGTAATAGTACATAATTTTATCCTTTTAATTGTTATAACAATATAAATATATAATGTTAATCGATTGTCAAGAAGAAAATAATTAATAGTGGTATCTGTCTTTCAGCTTAATATTTATCTTGTAATTCCTTTTGTTTTAACTGAAATGGATTAACCCCCTTGTAATGAATAAAATAAATATTATATACTAACCAAGATAGTTTTATTAACAAATTAGAGAGTTATAATATGAAATTAAAACCATTAGGAGATAGAGTTCTAGTGAAAAGAGAGGATGCTGAAGAAAAAACATCCGGTGGTATCATAATTCCTGATACTTCAAAAGAGAAACCATCTAAGGGAAGTGTAGTAGCTGTTGGTGATGGTGCTAGAGACGAAAATGGAAATCTTATCCCAATGAATTTAAAAGTTGGTGATAAAGTTTTTTTTACTAAATGGGGTGGAACGGAAATAAAAGTTGACGATGAAGAGCTTTTAATTATGAAAGAGTCTGATATTTTAGCAATTATAGAATAGGTTTATTATGACAGCAAAAGAAATAAAATTTAGTTCTGACGCAAGAACAAGAATATTAAATGGAGTTAATGTATTAGCTGATGCAGTAAAAGCAACACTTGGTCCTAAGGGGAGAAATGTAATAATTGAAAAATCATTTGGTGCGCCAAGAATAACAAAAGATGGTGTCACTGTCGCTAAAGAAATAGAATTAAAAGATAAATTTGAAAATCTTGGTGCGCAAGCTATAAAAGAAGTTGCTAGCAAGACTAACGATGTTGCAGGTGATGGTACTACGACATCAACTGTTTTAGCTCAAGCTATTTCGTCTGAAGGATTTAAAGCTGTTGCAGCTGGTTTAAATCCTATGGATATAAAGAGAGGTATAGATAAAGCTGTTACAAAAGCTATAGAAGAAATTAAAAAAGCAAGCAAAAAAATATCTTCGAGAGATGAAATTGCTCAAGTTGGTACCATATCAGCAAATGGGGATCAAGAGATAGGTTCAAAAATAGCTGATGCTATGGAAAAAGTAGGAGCTAATAGTCCTATTACAGTTGAGGAAGCAAAAGGTCTAGAATTTGAAGTTGAAGTTGTTGAAGGTATGAATTTTGATAGAGGTTATCTATCACCATATTTTGTTACTGATACTGAAAAGATGAACGTTGTTCTAGATAATCCATATATTCTTATTTTTGATAAGAAAATATCAACATTACAACCTATGATAAAAATTCTTGAATCAGTAGCACAGAGTGGTAGACCATTATTAATAATTGCAGAAGATGTTGAAGGTGAAGCGTTGGCTGCATTGGTTGTAAATAAATTAAGAGGTGGTTTGAAAGTTTGTGCAGTAAAAGCTCCAGGTTTTGGTGATAGAAGAAAAGCAATATTGGAAGATATATCTGTTTTAACTGCAGGACAAGTAATCTCTGAAGAAATAGGTCTAAAATTGGAAAATGTTGAGCTTCAAAATTTAGGTAGATCCAAGAAAGTTGTTATAACAAAAGATGATACAACCATAGTTGATGGTGATGGTTCTTCTCAAGATGTTGAAGCAAGATGTAACAATATAAAGAAACAAATTGAAGATACAACATCTGATTATGATAAAGAAAAATTACAGGAAAGACTTGCTAAGTTATCAGGTGGTGTTGCTATATTAAAAGTTGGTGGTTCAACTGAGGTAGAAGTTAAAGAGAAAAAAGATAGAGTTGAAGATGCTTTAGCTGCTACTAGAGCTGCTGTTGAAGAAGGCATAGTAGCTGGTGGTGGTTCTACTTTTGTTCATATAGCTTCTAAAATTAAAGATTTAAAAGGTGATAATGAAGCGCAAAATACAGGTATAAAAATAATTTATAACGCTTTACAAGCTCCAGCTAGACAGATAGTTGATAATGCAGGATTAGAAGGTTCTGTTATTATAAATAAAATAATGGAGAACAACGATATTAACTTTGGTTATGACGCCCAAAAAGAAGAGTATGGTGATATGATAAAGTTTGGTATTGTTGACCCTACTAAAGTTGCGAGAGTTGCTCTTGAAGGGGCTTCGTCCGTATCTAGTTTATTACTAACAACCGAATGTGCTATAGTTGAGCAAGCTAAGGATGAAGGACATTGTGGATGTGGCTCACCTGCTGGAATAGGAGGTATGGGAGGAATGGATTACTAATCATTGTATTAATTCTTAGTATTTTGGCCTACACGTTTTTACGTGTAGGTTTTTTTAATGTGGTCGTTGATTTTTTAAAAAAAGAACATATTATGTTAGCATGTAAAAAATTTAATTGACTATGGAAACAAAAAACGAACAACAAAAACAAAATCTAATTTGGATTTTTATAACATTAGCTTTGATTATAATATGCTCTTTATTATTCATACAGAATAAAAAGATAGAGAGA
>CASFUN010000064.1 GCA_949298005.1 uncultured Alphaproteobacteria bacterium
ACTAATTTATATGGTAGCAAAAATTAAAACTTTCGCCTTTTTGGGTACAGATGTAATAGATATTAATGTTGAAGTAAAATTATCATCTGGTATAGTAGCTTTTAATATTGTTGGTTTACCAGACAAAGCTGTTAATGAAGCAAAAGAAAGAATAAGAGCTAGTATAAATTCTATTGGTTTAAGTTTCCCAGCTAAAAGGCTTACAATAAATTTAAGTCCAGCTGATATAAGTAAAGAAGGTAGTTATTTAGATTTACCTATGGCGCTTGGTTTGTTGATTGAAATGAATATAATAAAACAGGAATTTGTTGATAAATATATTGTTATGGGTGAATTATCTCTTGATGGGAACATCAAAGCAATAAATGGTATATTACCTGCTGCTATTGGAGCTGTTAGCAAAAACTTGGTATAATTTGTCCAAAATCTTGCTCTAGAGAGGCTCTTTGGGCTAATGAAAATATTGATATAATTGCTGCAGATACTATTTTAACTTTAGTAAATTACTTAAATGGTCGTTGTGATTTAGAAAGACCGACACTTAACAAAAAAATAGTTGATAAAAATTATCCAGATTTATCTGATATTTATGGTCAGAGGCAAGCAAAAAGGGCATTATAGATAGCTGCTGCTGGTGGACATAATCTATTAATGGTAGGTCCTCCCGGAGCTGGTAAATCAATGTTAGCTCAAAGAATTACTGGAATTTTACCTGATTTAACTACCAAGGAAATATTAGAAATCAATATAATAAATAGTATAGCTGGTAAAATAGTAAATGGTGAGCTTATGTCTGAAAGGCCATTTTTAGATCCACATTATTCTTGTTCTGTACCATCTATGGTCGGTGGAGGAAGTAAACCTAAGCCAGGACAGATATCTTTGGCTCATAATGGTGTGTTTTTTATGGATGAATTACCAGAGTTTCCAAGACAGGTACTAGATGCTCTTAGACAACCTCTTGAAACCAGTAAAATTTCTATAGCTAGAGCAGCACAATACGTTACATATCCGGCTAAGTTTCAACTTATAGGTGCTATGAACCCATGTAAATGTGGGCATTATAAGGATGATGATAAACAATGTAAGAGAGTTCCATTATGTGCAGAAGAATATCAAAATAAAATATCCGATCCTATACTTGATAGGTTTGATATGTTTGTTGATGTACCTAAGGTTGATATTTTTTCTAGTAAAACATCTAATATAAAGCCAGAAAGTTCAGCTATAGTTAAGGAAAAGAGTTGCAAAAGCTAGGCTAGTATAAACTAGAAGATATGAGAATTCCGATAATAAACTTAATGCTTATGCAAGTAATGATGATATCAAGAATTGTATGCAACTTAGCGATGCTTGTCTTGAAATTATGAAGAAAGCTTACTATATATATAATTTTTCTATGAGAAGTTATAATAAAATTATAAAAGTTGCTAGAACTATAGCAGATCTTGATTCTAGTTATGAAATTTTGACAAAACATGTATCTGAAGCTTTAATGTTTAAAAAAACAGAATTTATGAGAAGAAAATAATATTTGCTTATTCCATAATTTCTTTAATTTTTCAAAAAATTACCTTCTTGATTATTACCCAATAAAACATATTATTTTTTCATAATTAATTATTATATAGGTAGAATAATGAAAATATCAAAAACTATGGAAAATGCCATAAATAAGCAAATTACAGACGAATTTGAATCTGCTTTTTTATATTTATCAATGTCAACTTGGTTTAGTGATAATAATTTACCAGGTTTTGCTAATTGGTGTTATGTTCAGTTTTTAGAGGAACAAGAACATGCAATGAAATTGCATAAATATATACTTAATAGACAAGGAAGACCAATTATAGATGCTATTTCAAAACCTAAATCTAGCTGGAAAAATCCAATAGATGTATTTAATGATATTTTAAAACAAGAAATTAGAGTTACTTTAAAAATAAGCGATCTTTATAGAAAAGCTAAGGAAGAAGATGATTATACTAGTATGTCATTTCTAAATTGGTATCTTGACGAACAAGTTGAAGAGGAAGAACAGTCATCCGACATATTAAATAAGTTAAAAATGAATGGTGATTCAAAATCTGGTTTAATGTTTTTAGATAGCGTATTAGCCAACAGAAAAAAATAATTTTATAGTTTATTATGTTTTTAAAGTTGTTTAAATACTATTTTTTTAATCTTTTCTTTTTACTATTACCAATTAATTTAAGCGCGACGCCTATAGCTTGTCCTGTATGTGCTGTAGCTATTGCTTCTGGACTGGGCTTATCTAGGACGTTGGGTGTTAAAGATGCTGTTGTTGGAGTTTGGGCTGGTGCATTGTTACTTGCTTTAAGCCATGGCTGTGTAACATTTCTTAAAAGAAAAAATATCAAAAATATTGTGCTTGAAGTATTAATATACATTTTTACTTACTTTCTTGTGTTACCTATGTATGTGGGGAAAAAAGCAGCAATAGTTTTTAATTTAGATAAAATTTTTGGCATAGATAAGTTTTTATTTTCTATAATTATTGGTAGTATAGTTCTTTTTGCTAGTTCGAAATTGTATTTCTATATGAAAGAGAAAAATGGTAAACCACATTTTCCGTATGAAAAAGTTGTTTTACCTGTAACAAGTTTATTAGTTGTAAGTATTTTATTTAACTTTGTTTAGTAGGTGTATTATTTATGAAAATAATAGATAATTTGAATGATTTTATCCAAAAAATTGATAATGCTAAGAAAGTAAATCCATTAGATTTATCAAGTGATCAAGATCTAACTATAGCTATAATGAATTTAATAAGTATAGAAGAACATTTATTTTTTAGTGGCGCAAAAACTAAGGACAGTTCTTTTTATGACTTAATTGAAAATATAAGGGAATATAGAAAAGAGCTACTTGGTAAGATAATTAAGTCATATAAAGGTGAAGTTTGGTGTATATCTAAACACCTTTTAGCAAGTTGTATGCGTCTATCGGAAGTTGCCACAAAAGCTTTGTATTCTGGCAAAAAAGATGAAGCATATGATTTATTTGATAAAGCTTATAATTTGTATTGTCTGTTTTGGGGTTTGAATCTTAATGTTTTAGATACAAACGAAACTAAAAGACTTATAAAAGGGTTGGATGAAAAAACTGTTGATAATATAGAAAATGAACAGAAAAATGATAATAAAGAAAATAGTAATATCGATATTGAGACAAAACAAGAAAAAGATGAAAAGAAAAGTTTTGTTAAATCTATAAAAGATTTTGTGACTAAAACTGTAGATTGTTGTAAAGAATAACCAGGATAATAGATTGATTTTTACTAAAATTTAAATAAACTTAATACAGTTAAAACAAAATTACTTAATAAGTGGCTCGCAGTAGAATCGGTAAGCCTAATAAAAAAATTATTATAATATCCGGCAAAAAAATAAAAACAAAAGAGATTGGTTTATGGAATAAATTTTTTAATATAGCAATATATTGTTGGGTGTTGGTGACTAGTATCTTCTTTTTTGTTAATATTGGTAACGAGAATAAACGACTTGTAGAAGTTAGAAACTTAAAATTGACAAATAATGAATTAAGTAGAGAAATCAAAGCATTAGATATAGCAATAGAGAATTTTAGTAAGTATTTTGATGCTATAAATAACTATGATAAATTTGATAAATTCGATTTAAATAAAGAAAGAATGGTTTCGTATTCCACAAAGAATAATAAAGTGCTGAGTACAGCAGAGTATAAAAATATATTACCAGTTCTTGAAAGAATAGATAATAATATGTCTTCCATAAAAGTTTCAGTTGAATCAAGAATAAGTGGACTGAAAGACACATTTAGTAAAGTTGCTCTAGCAGATAAAGTAGATAAACTTTATGAAAGTAGTTCAAAAAATATTAAAGGCGCAGATATAAATAATAATTTAAGTTATTTGGCATATTTAGAAGCTTTTATGAATTCAATTCCGGTTTCTAAACCTATGAAAAACTATTATCTATCAAGTAAATATGGAGATAGAATTGACCCGTTTTTAAAAACAAAAAAATTACATAAAGGTTTAGATTTTGCTGGACCATATAATTCAAGTGTACTAGCAACCGCAGATGGAATAGTTAAGCTTGTTACTATGAAACAGGGTTTTGGTAATGTAATAGTTATAGATCACGGAAATGGTATAGAAACTGTTTATGCACATTTGAGAAAACCTTTAGTAAAACAAGGGGACAATATTAAAAGGGGTACTGTTATAGCAGTACAAGGTAGTTCTGGTCGTGCTACAGGCGATCACTTGCATTATGAAGTTAAAGTTAATAAGGTTAATTATGATCCTGGCAGATTTTTAGATGTCGGAAAAAGAATGGGATTTTAGTAATTTTGGGTAAATTTATATGTCGTTAATCAAAAGTTCAAGTAAGGATAGCAACCCATCATTAATAGCTTGTAGTGTTATTATTGTTGGGGATATAAAAAATGGGGATAATATTGAAATAGAGGGTTCAATAGATGGTAATATTTTTGCAAATATAGTTACAATTAGAGAAAGTGGTAAGATAAAAGGTAATGTTAAGTGCTCCGTTTTTAACATAAAAGGCAATTTTGATGGTAATGCCTTCTGTGAAAAAATAAATATATCTGATACTGCGGTTGTAAACGGAATGCTTGAATACAAGTTTTTGGCTGTTGATTATGGTGCTAATATAAATTGTGAATTAAAAAGAATAGTTGATGAAAAAAATATTCAAAAACAGCCTTTAGTTAAATAATTTGAATGAAAAGTCTTAAAATTTTTAATACGTTAACTGGTAAAGTTGAAGATTTTCAACCGATAGATTCAAGCTGTGTAAAACTATATGCTTGTGGTTTAACAGTATACGATTATGCACATATCGGCCATGCTAGAACAGCTATATTTGTTGATATTTTAGTTAGATTGTTAAGAGTGTTATATAATAAAGTTATCTACGTAAGAAATATAACGGATGTTGATGACAAAATAAATAAAAGAGCAAAAGAAAACAATATAAGTATTTATAATTTGACTAGTGAAATTGTAAAGTCATGTAATGATAGTATGTTTTATATAAACAATAAAACACCAGACTATGAACCGAAAGTAACAGAGAATACTGAAGATATTATAAAGTTTATACAGAGAATAATAGACAATGGTCATGCATATGTAGCGGATAAACATGTTTTTTTTGATGTTAGTAGTTATAAAGATTATGGCAGGTTATCTCATACTAATACGAACAATTTGTTGAATGGAGTTCGTATTGATAATAATGATAATAAAAAAAATCCACTAGATTTTGTACTTTGGAAACCGAGTTTAGATATTGACGATGAATCTAGTAAGTTTAATAGTCCTTGGGGTATAGGAAGGCCTGGTTGGCATATAGAATGCTCAGCTATGAGTTATAAATATCTAGGTGAGAATTTTGACATACATTGTGGTGGTATGGATTTGAAGTTTCCACATCATGAAAATGAAATTGCACAGAGTCGTTGTGCTTTTAATGAAAGTGATTTTGCTAAATACTGGTTTCATGTTGGTTTTTTAATGGTTAATGGCGAAAAAATGTCTAAGTCATTAGGTAATTTTGTATTGATAAATTCCCTACAAGAAAAAAATTTACCCGGTGTAGTACTAAGATTTGCAATGTTAAAAAATCATTATAGAAAGCCGTTGGATTTTAGTGATAAGTTAATATTAGAAGCTAAAAGTAATTTAGAAGCCTTACATAAAAATATATTGGATGAAGACAATAATTCTAATATTCCGGAAGAGTTGATAGATATTATGTGTGATGATTTGAATACACCAAGGATTATAACTTTACTAAACAATTTTAACAAAAATCATGAGTATAAAAAATTAAAAAATTCATTAATATTTCTTGGTTTGTTTGATAAAAATATTTTTTACAAAAAAAGTAATAACAAAATATTAATTGATGAAGATAAAATAAATAACTTAATAATGACTAGAACTGAGGCTAAAAGAAATAAAGATTGGAATACATCTGATAAGATTAGAGATGACTTAAAAAGTATTGGAATAGCTTTGATAGATACTAAAGATGGTACAACTTGGAAATTAATTGAATAAAAATTATCAATAAGTTATGAAAAAATTTACTAAAAGAAAAGAAGACTTTTTATGTGAAAATTGCGGTACATTTGTTGTTGGTAACGGTTTTACAAATCATTGTCCTAATTGCTTTTTTTCCAAACATGTTGATATAAATCCAGGTGATAGACTATGTAACTGTTGTGGTCTTATGGAACCTGTTGAAATATCTCAAAAAGATGGTGTTTTTGTAATATTACATAAATGCGTAAAGTGTGATTTTAAGAGAAAAAATAAAATTTCTGATAACGATGATATTAAAAAATTAGCCAATTTATTATCAAAAACTCAATATTAATTTTTTGATTTGTTTTATTATTTTAAAAATTATCGTAAGTTTTACCAATTAAAACGTTATTAATAGCTTTAGTTACATAATCTATTTTATTAATTGGCATGTCGTTGATGTTAAAAAATCTGAGATCACTACATTTTTCTGGTTCATTATTTTTAATCTCGCCTTTATAATCATTTATTATAAAGAAGAAATCTAAGTAATCATCACGACCTTCTTTACCGAGGCGACACATTACAGTGGCTAAATTTAAAGATTCTACAATTATATTAGCTTCTTCATTAAGTTCTCTTTTCATTGCTTCGTCAATTGTTTCTTTGGCTTCAACATGGCCGGCCACTAAACTATACCAATTATCCATGAAACCTGAATTATTTCTTAATGATAATAATATTTTATTATCTTTAATTATTACGGCATAAACAGCTGTTACAATTTTATGTCTTTCTTTCTTAATTATGTTCATAAATAAAGCCTACAAAAAAAATAAAATTAGTCCAACTAAACAACAAAATAAATTAAAAACCCACAGTGTTTTTGTAACTCTAGATTCAGGCCAACCACTTTTTTCTAAATGATGATGAAATGGAGCTATTTTGAATAGCCTTTTTCCTTTAGTGAACTTGAAATAAGTAACTTGCAATATAGTTGAAAATATCTCTACAATGAACAGAAGTGTCATAATAGCATAAATTATCTCTATTTTAAGCAGAATAGATATATAACATAAAATGGCGCCTATCATAAGGCTACCAACATCACCCATAAATATTTTTGCAGGATGCTTATTATAAAACATAAATGCTGAAAAAGCTCCAATTATAGAAAATAATACTTTAGTTAGATCTCTTAGCATGTAATAATTTATATCAATATTTGTATATTTTATACCATTAAAAAAAGATAAAATTATTAATAACGTCGATGCAGTTATTAATATAACTGGTACTGATAATAGACCATCTAAACCATCTGTTATATTAGAGGCATTAGAGGAACCACATATTATGAGGGTATATACTATCGGTGTTAAATAAAGAAATGGTATACTTATATTTAATATTGGTATTTTTATACCAAAATTAATGTAATCTTGATTTGAATAGCATAAATATAACATACAGAATAATATTATAGTTAATTGTAGAAATAATTTTTTGCTCCCTTGAAAGCCGTTTGTATTATTGTAAAATACTTTTACTATATCATCAAGAAGGCCAATAAAAGAAAAAGATACTAATAATATTAGTAATATAACATTATAGTACTGTTTTATGTCACAAAATAAAACTATGGGAATAACAATTGATAAAGAAATTGCTAAACCGCCCATTGTTGGTGTTTTTGCTTTAACTTTATGTGTCTCTGGCCCCTCTATTCTTATTGGTTGAAATTTTTTATTCTTTTTTAGAAAAATTATAACGAATTTTACTAATGTTAAGCACAAAAAAAATGATGTACATAATGAATACATACACTCTTTAAATAATATAGAAGATGTATCAAACATTATCCTTGAGATACTTTAAATCTTGGATTTTTTTTGTTTATAACAACGGTTACTGCTTTTTGTGAACCATCTTTTCTTGTTTTTTTTCTTTTAACTACTTTGCAATTTTTGTCTCTGTTCTTACAAGTTTTTATCGAAGAAGCTAATCTCATTTAATTTTAAAAAATTTAACAACTGATTAATTATTATAATAAACTGATAATTTTGTCAATGTTATGGTTGTTGATTGTTAAGTTGTATTTTTAATAATTATTGAATTATACATAAAGATGATAATACAAATTGTACTACTATAATAAACAATATGATATAATTTGTTTTTTAGAAAAAGATGTTTATTATTTTCTTAAAATAGTGCTAGTTTGGAGAAATGGCTGAGTGGCTGAAAGCACCTTCCTGCTAAGAAGGCATACTGGGTTAACTGGTATCGGGGGTTCGAATCCCCCTTTCTCCACCATAATATTAAGACTTAATTTATATGGTTTAGTCTAGCAAAGATAATTTATAATTACATACAAAATAGTTACGTTTTATTAAAAGCTTTAAAAATTTCTTGATTTCTCAAAGTAAATTTATATTATATATAATATAATTATGTTTTCTATATTTAATTTAAGTGAGTGAAAAGAACAGATTTTTACTGCAATATTATGCAATTTATTTTTTAAAAGGTTTTCTTTTTTTAAAACAGTATTTAGTTTTATTACTAAATTCAAATTTAACGCCAGTACAAGTAAGTTTAATAATATCAACTTTTAGTATTGTATCTGTATTATTAGAAATACCAACTGGTGCTATATCAGACTATTTTGGTTGTAAAAAAAGCTTAATGGTTGGGGTTTTATTTTATATAATTGGCTATATTATAATTTTTTTTGAAAAGAATTTCTTCACATTTTGTATATTTTATAGTTTTTGTGGTTTATATGAAACTGTATTTTCGGGTTCTAAAGAATCTTTATTTTATAATAATATAAAATTTTTAGATATAAAAAATGAATTTATAAAGTACAAAAGTAGATCAAAGATAATACATTATGCTGCATTAACATTATCAGCAGCCTTAGCTGGTATGCTTATGAAATATAACATGAATTATCTAATTTTGATAGATATATTTGTGCTGATTTTATATTTTCTAGTAATAGCCTCCATGAATGAACATAGCAATGAAAATTTGAAAAAATTAAACACTAATTATATCAGATCTATTAAAAACGGTTTTAAATATATTTCTAAACATCGCACATTGAGAAATTTTATATTATTTGAAGGTGTTTGGTATGGTACTTGGATGATATTTATAAATTATTCCTCTCTTTTTTATAAAGAAATTGAGTTTGGCTTTATGAGTGTTGGGAAAATGATTCCATTACAAATTTTATTGGTTGCTTTTATGCAAACAGTTTTTATAGATTTTTTTATAAAAAGAGATGTTTATAATAATGCTAAGTTATTTTTAGTTGGTGGGATATTTTGCATATTTTCAGCATATATTTATAAAGGAATTCTAACATACATCATAAATATTCTTTATCTTTTTTGTATCCAGAGTGGAGATTTATTATTTTATCCTAAAATACAAAGATTAATTCCTGCAAAATCTAGATCTATTATAGTTTCTATAATTAGTTTTATTGATTCAATGTCTAAATTACTCTTTCTAAGATGGTTTGGATTGATTTCAAGTAAGTATTCATATAGAATGGGATTTTTGTTTTTGGGATGTTCTTATACTATTTTAACAGTAGTTTTTTATATATTGTTTGTCAATGATAATCATTTAAGAAAAATTAAAGATAATTTATAATCTTTTTAGTTAAACTTGATAAAATCATTTTAGAAGCTAGAATAATAATGTTATTTTCGAATTAACTAAGTATGGATTTAGAAAAAATTAGAAGTAGTTTTTTAAGTAAGATTGAGTCTGTCAAAAATATTGAGCAGTTAAAAGAATTGAAGTCTAATTTTCTTGGTAAAAAAAGTGAAATAAATGAATTATTTAAAAATATATCAAGTTTAGCAATAGATAAAAAAAAAGAAATTGGCTCTAAAATTAATGAACTTAGAGTATTTTTAGAAATGAAACTGGATGAATTAGAGAAGTTGATAAAAAATAAAATTATAGAAGAAGAATTAAAAAGAGAATATTTAGATGTTAGTTTGCCTGTTAGACAATCTAATATTGGTCTTATACATCCAATATCTAAGGTTCAACAAGAGTTTAGAGAAATTCTTTATTCTATGGGATTTTCAATAGTTAGTGGTTCAGAAATAGAAAATGATTGGAATTGTTTTGAGGGTTTGAATATTCCTAAAAATCATCCAGCTAGACAAATGCAAGATACTTTTTATCTTAAAAACAATGAAGATGAAGAGGATGTAATTTTACTTAGAAGCCAGACTAGCTCTATGGAAGTAAGAGAGATGACTAAAAGTAATCCGCCTTTTAAATTTTACTGCACCGGAAAGGTTTTTAGAAGTGAAATGGACGCAACTCATTCACCTATGTTTCACCAACTAGAGGGTGTGTATGTTGATAGAAATATAAATATGCAAGATTTAAAAAATTGTTTAGTAACTATATTGAAGAAGTATTTTGGGCTAGCTGAGGTTCCATTAAGATTTAGGCCAAGTTATTTTCCTTTTACTAGTCCTAGTGTTGAAGTTGACATAAAATATAAAAAAGAATCAGATAGAATTATTTTAGGAGTAGGTGATAATTGGATTGAGATACTTGGCGCTGGTATGCTTCACCCAAATGTTTTAAAAAATGTTGGTATAGATCATAATAAATACCAAGGTTTTGCGTTTGGTTTTGGTATAGAAAGAATGGCAATGTTAAAATATGGGATAAAAGATATAAGAAATCTTTATGATGGAGATATAAGATTTTTGAAACACTATGGTTTTAAAATATTTGAATAAAATAGGATTATAGAAATGATTAGAAAATTTTTTTTAAAGCAAATTTTAAGATTGTTAAAAATTAGATATAGATCTGAAATCAAACATTATGAATTGCCAAAAAATGGAATATTTATATCAAATCATGTATCATATCTAGACCCAATAATTTTGTATACTTTTTTACCAAATAATCCTGTAATGGTGTTAAATAGTTCTCTACTTAGAAAGAAACTTGTTAGATTTTTTATAAAAAAATCGGATATTCTAGAATTTAATCCTATAGAACCAAAATCATTAAAAGAAGTTCTATCTAAATTAGAAGAAGGAAGAAGTTGTGTAATGTTTCCAGAAGGTAGAGTTACCAGAAGTGGTGGTATGATGAAGATTTACGAAGCTCCTGGAATATTGGCAGATAAAGCTAATGTACCATTAATTCCGATTTGGATAGAAGGTATGGAATATAGTTATTTTTCGGAATTAAAGGGTAAAATGCCAATGCGACCACTTCCAAAAGTAACTATAAATGTTGGAAAACCAGTAGAAATAAAACTAAAAGAAGATTTAAGGAGGGAAAGAGATTACTTAAGCCACCTAGTTCATAGGATAATGTTGGATATGAATTTTAAAACTATATATGATAATAAAATATCTCTATTTTCTCTATTTATAAAGTCATCTAAAATTCATGGGAAAAAAGGTTTGTTTAAAAGACCTTTTGTTTTGGAAGATTCAAAAAGGAAACCACAGACCTATAAAGACGTTGTGATAAAAAGTTTTATACTTGGAAATTATTTTAAGGAACACTTTGCTGAACAAGAAAATATTGGGCTTTTGATGCCAAATTCTTGCGCTAATCTTTGTGCTTTTTTTGGGCTACTGGCATATGATAGAGTTCCAGCTATGTTGAATTTTTCCAGTGGTAGCGCGAATGTTCTCTCTATGTGTAAAACAGCTGTTATAAATAACATAATAACATCAAAAGAATTCATAGAAACAGCAAAATTGGAAGATCTTATATACGCTATAAAAAGTACTGGTATAAAAATATATTATCTTGAGGATATTGCTAAGACATTTACACTTAAAGACAAATTAAAAGCATTATGGCAGTATAAAATTAAAGATATACCATTTAGATATAGTGGTGATAAAAATTGTACTGTTTTATTTACTTCTGGTTCAGAAGGTGCGCCAAAAGCTGTTGTGATAACACATTCAAATTTAGTTGCTAATATAATGCAGTGTAAATGTATGATAGATATTAACAATACCGATATTGTTTTTAATATTTTGCCAATGTTCCACTGTTTTGGTTTAACTGTTGGTACAATTTTTCCTTTATTAGTCGGTGGCAGAGTGTTTTTATATCCTTCTCCGTTACATTATAGGGTTATACCAGAATTGGTTTATGAAATAGGAGCAACAGCTATGTTTGCTACTGATACTTTCTTTAAAGGTTATGCAAAATTGGCTCACCCGTACGATTTTAACAGTATAAGATTTATATTGGGTGGTGCAGAATCTGTAAGACAAGACACCAGAAATACATGGTCTGAAAGGTTTGGAGTCAGACTTTTAGAAGGGTATGGTGCAACCGAATGTTCACCTGTTTTAACAGCAAATAATTTGGTATACTGTAGGTTTGGCTCTATAGGTCAACTTTTGCCAGCATTGGAATATAAATTTAAACATATTGATGGTATAAGTAATGGTGGTATTTTATGTGTTAAAGGACCAAATATCATGAAAGGTTATATTAAGGCAGATGAACCTGGTGTGGTTATTCCTGTTGAAGATGGGTGGTATGAAACTGGTGATATAGGTTATGTTGACGAAGCTGGTTATTTTTATATAACTGATAGAGTTAAAAGATTTGCTAAAATAGGTGGTGAAATGGTTTCTTTGACAGCAGTTGAAAATATGGTTGAAAAGTGCTATGAATGGATGAAGACTGAGTTTCAATATGTAGCAGTTTCTATACCACATGAAAATAAAGGTGAACAAATAGTTTTAGCTACTAATAATAAGATGGTAAAAAAAGAGACTTTACAGAGTTATATAAAAAATAACGGAGTTT
Organism: uncultured Alphaproteobacteria bacterium; assembly: GCA_949298005.1. Classification (GTDB taxonomy): domain Bacteria; phylum Pseudomonadota; class Alphaproteobacteria; order Rickettsiales; family UBA1997; genus CALXRO01. Next base: position 12,908 of record CASFUN010000064.1, read on the forward strand.
CTGAGTTATTTTTGCCACGAATTATATTGTATAAAGAAGATTTTCCTTTATTTAGTACTGGTAAAAGAAATAATGTGGAACTAAAAAAAGAAATTATTGAGGAATTATCAAAAAAAATGGATTAAAATGTTTATTGGTAAAATTAGAAAATATTTAAAAGAATCTATGGATAATATTAAATTAGTTTTGTCTGAAACTAAGGTTAAAATTAGAAATCTAGAAGAAAATAATATTGATTTAGCAACAGATTATTTTGAATATGGTATATTAGGTGAGTGTAAAAATAGGCTAAAAATTATACTTAGACTCTGGCCTAATGATAGTTATGCTAAGTATCTTTTGGGTCTAGTTTATATATTAAGCAGAGAGAATAATAAAGCTTTAAAATATTTGGAAAGTGTTGTTGGAGAAAAACAAAAATATGCTAGAAAATTGGTTGATATAATAAATTTCAATAAATCGGAGAAAATAATTGATGCGTATAAAGTAGATCAAAATTTGTCTAATTTAGAAAGTATTATAGATAATGTTAAACTTTAGAATTTTGGTAATTTTTTCTTTTTGTATTATCTTGCAGAGCTGTCAGACGACTATGCCAATAAGAATAGATAAGCGCGGTAATGCTTTGGCCTCAGCTAGTGATTATAGTGAATATGATTATGATGATTTTGGAGAAAGCACAACGATTAGTGATCCTTTTGAAACAGTAAATAGGGCAATTTTTAAATTTAATGTATTTTTATTGGAAAATGTAGCTGCTCCTGTTATAAGTTTTTATAGGAATAATACAAATGAGAAAATACAAGAAATGGTATCTAATGTTGGTAATAGGGTTCAAGACCCTATGATATTACTTAATTCGATAATGCAATTAGACTTCATTAATGCCAGCAAAACATTTTTTGTATTTGTTTCAAACATGACAATTGGTTGTCTTGGTTTTTTTGATCCAGCGAAAAATCTTTTTTCTGTTGAAAGAGAGAAAAGAGATTTAGGGCAAACTTTGGCGTACTATGGAGTTGGGAATGGTTTTTTTGTTATGGCACCGATATTTGGACCATATAGTTTAAGAGATGGTTTTGGCTTGGCAGCATCATTCTACACAAATCCGGTTGCCTATAATGGTTTTTCTGTTCTAACAGAGAATAGTTGGACACCTTGGTATCTTATAGCTCCTAAATATTTCGCACAATATATAGATACTGTTGATGGTGCTGTTGAGTTAAACAAGAATTTTGTGCAGAGGTCGTTTGATCAATATATCTTTGTTAGGGATGGATATGTACAAAATAGAAATTATATTATTAATAAAATAAAAAAGAGATAATTATGAAAAATATATTCAAGAATATTGCATTATTGTTAATATTTTCAATACCTTCAGTTTTTGCCAATGTTAACCAAAATATAACAAATTTTATAAATAACTTTGCAAAAAAATTTGAATCAATAGAAACTATAAAAATACAAAGGAAAAAGGAAATAGAGACTTTTATCTTATCCAGACAAATATTAGATTTTAATTGGATGGGAAATTATATTCTTGGAAGACATAAAAAAACAATTTCTGAAGAAAATAGAAAAGAATTTATAGAGGAATATTCTAAATTTCTCATAAGAAATTATTTGTCGGTACTACATTATTACACAGGTGACAATTATAAAATATTATCTATTGAAAAGACTAAGGATAATGTATTTGTGGTTTCCACATCTGTAAAATATAAAGAAGACAAATTTGTGAAAAATAATTTCAGAATAATTGAAAAAAATGGTAAATATTATATAACTGACATAATAACAGAAGGTATAAGTTTTATTAATGCTCGAAGGTCAGAAGTAAATTCCTTGATAACATCAAAAGGTTTTGGTAAATTTTTAGAAGAACTAAAGACTAAAAATGAAAGTAAGTAGAGAAATTTGTTTTGATACCGAAACTACAGGGTTAGATCCAGATAATGGTGATCGTCTTGTAGAAATAGGTTGCGTAGAACTTATAGATGGTAAGAGAACAGATAGATTTTTTCATGAGCTAATAAATCCAGGAAGAGATGTTCCTGAAGAAGCATCAGCAATACATGGGATAACTACAGAAAAATTAGTTGGAAAGCCAGCATTTTCAGAGATAGCAGATAAATTATTAGAGTTTTTTGATGATTCTACATTAGTTGCTCATAATGCTGGATTTGATATAAAATTCATAAATTATGAACTTGAATTATGTGGACATAAGAAATTAAAGAATGAAGTTATAGATTCATTGATGTTAGCCAAAAGTAAATTTCCAGGCCAAAAAAATAACCTTGATGCTCTGTGTAAAAGATATAATATAGATAATTCATCAAGAACATTTCATGGTGCTTTACTAGACGCGGAGCTTTTAGCTGATATTTATGTTGAACTTAATGGTGGTGCACAAAAAAGTTTTATTGAAGAAAGAAATGATTCCATAAAGTTGAATAATGTTAATATTGAAGATTTTTTATTAAAGATAAAAATGAAAAAAGTCTTACCTAGTCGTAATTTTAAGGTTTCTGAAAATGATTTAGCTAAACATGACGCGTTTCTTGAAAAATATATTCCAAATAATATTTGGAATAATGGAGTTACAGTATGACAGAAATTGTTTTTTATTGTATAGATTCTGATATTAATAAATTTTTATTTAGTTTTTTTAATCAATTGGTATTTAAAAATAACAAGAAAGTTTTTTTATATTCAAATTCTGCTGATAAATTAAAAAAACTTGACCAGATATTATGGGATTTGTGTAGAGATACTGATTTTTTGCCACATTCTATCTATAACTCTAAAAATGAATCTCAAAAATATGAACGATTGTTACTTTCTGATAAATTCTTAAATTTTAATTCTGCTGATTATTTATTAATTAGTAGTTTTTTAGATAATTTGGACTTTATAAATAACTTTGAAAAAGTATTTTATGTATATACTAGTTTGAACAAAGGTAGTTTAGGAAATGCAAAAGCTAGTTTTGATAGTTATAAAAATTTGAATTATAAGTTAACTTTAAATATTAAAATTAATAATAAGTGGGAAAGCTGTAATGATTTTATAATTTAGTTTATAAATAATAAGATTAAACTTTAGTTCTTTTTATATATTGCCATTGGTGTTTCTCCCCATGTACTTTTCACCATTCTAGATGTTATAAGTGAAAAATCTGTTTTATTATTAAATGAATGTATTAGGGATATTATAACAGAGTTACTTTTTAGAGTTAAAAATTTTTCTTCCATTTTAAATCTAATTTTATCATCTTTATTAGGGTAACAAAAAAGTATTATATCTCCATCAGATATATCAAAATCTAACATATTTCCATGTTTAAATTGTATCTCACAATCAACCATTGGATATATATTTTTTACTCTACTTTCCACCATTTTTGAAATATCATATAAACTGTCTAGTATCTCTATACCAATGCATTTTTCAAAATTACCAATTAGATAACTTCCAGTTATGGCATTGCCTAACCAGAACCTATATCATAGAATATTCTTCTTGAGTTCATTATATCTTTTATTGGTTCAAATACAAATAAAGCATATAATAATTCAAAGGGTATTTCACCGTAAATTAGATTTTCAATATATTTTTGTTTAATCTTTTGCTGTTTTTCTTGCAGGGAAACACTGTAACCATTTACTCCATTAAATATTTTATCATATATTGGTTTTATATCTTAAAAAGCTATCATTGATTAAAGAAATTCTTTACCATCTATATTTCTATAAATTACGTTAGTTGAATCTATTAATTTTTTTATTACTCTTTTTCTATCTTCATTCATAAAGCCACCATTAGTGTCAAATTTATCAAAAACTATTTCTTTAACTTTCGCTTGCAATAGGTGCTTTAAACAATTATCACATGGTGCATTAGTAACATAAACTCTACTATTCTTTATGGCTCTTTGCGCAAAAATTAACGCATTCATTTCTGCATGAATAGACAACATATCTTTGTATGGTCTTTCGAAAGTCATATAGTCTTCGTCACATCCTGCTACAAATCCATTATATCCAAAAGATATTGGCTCGTAGTCTTCACTAACAATGACGCATCCGACTTTTGTTGATGGATCTTTTGATTTTTTTGATACTGACTCTGCTATTCCTATAAAATATCTATCCCATTCCATGATAAACCCTATTTTGTTGAGTAAGGAAATTATCAAGAATATTTTGTTTAAGTCAATTAAAAAGTTGTTTAGTAAATTCCTATTGTATATCTTTTTCTATACTAACTTTTAGTTATTTTTGTTTCTTCTTTTTAATTTTTGGTAGTGATAGTTCATCATACATGACTTTAAATAATCCGACCAAAAACTCTTTATCACTAACTTTATCCACCAATAACATCTTTTTTGCTCCCTTATAGGGTAGTTCATATGAAGCTGTCGGTATATAAGAAATTGCTGATTTTATTGGTTTTATCATCATAGATACTACTAATAATCTTATCATGATAATAGATAATGAATTCTCCCATCATCGCTCGATAATTAATTTCTTCCAACTGAGATAGTTGTTTTAAGATAAACTGTAGATATTCTTTACTGGATACCATTTTTACCTGGAATTTAAATCTATTGATATGATATTATACTTCTTGTATAATTATACAATCAAAGACTTGGCTAGAATTGATTAGTTTTATTTTTTTAATAATTATTTAAAGTTTATTTTAGTATATTGTTTTATTGACAAAATTTCGTAAATTTGTAACCTATTAAATATTAAATTATTTAATATTTTCAAATCAATGAAGGATTTACATTTACATCTGTCAGGAGCAACATCACCGGTTATTTTGTTTGAAATGGTAAACGAAACTGGGATAAAGATGAAAACCAGAAATTACAAAGAATTTGTTAATGCAATAACTATGGATCCCAATAAGGTTAAGAGTTTAGAAGACTATCTACATGTAAATCATATTATTGACGAAACTCAAAGTTCTCCAAGAGCAGTTGAACTTTCATTTTATGATGCATACAAAAATGCATTTTTAAACGGTTGTACTTATCTAGAACTTAGGTGGAATCCATACAAAAGGAGCCAAAATTTTAAAATAGACCTTGATAAATTGATAGTTGCTGCAAGAAGTGGTTACGAAAGAGCTAATTCTACATTTGGTATAGATGGTTCAATGATTTTTTGTATGGGTAGAGACTGTACGGAAGAGCAAAATGAAGGTATATTTAAAAAAGCTATACAATATTATAAAAGAGGAGTAATAGGTATTGATGTCGCAGGACCTGAGACTAAAATTCATTTAAAACCAGAATTTGAAGAATATTATAAAATTGCTAATGCAATAGGTTTAATTACTACAATTCATTGTGGTGAGACATATTATGAAGGTGTCGAGGATACTTTAGCTACAGTAATAGAAAAATATAATCCAAAGAGAATAGGGCATGGTATACAAATACATCGTTATACAAAATTAATGAAGTTTGCTGCAAAAATGAATATTCTTTTTGAAATATGTATTTCTAGTAATCTCATGACTAAGGCTGTTTCCAAACTAGAGGATTTTTTATACATTTTCAAGAAGTTTGAAGATTATGATATAAAGTACGTAATATGTACTGACGCAACTTTTTCGTTAAAAACCAATATAACCAACGAAAATATGCTTTACCAAAGTATAAAAAATATGATATAATTATTTATTACATAAAAATAGCTACTCTAAATATTAAAGTAGCTAGGTATTTTAATTATTTATTTTTATTTTTTTGTTGCTGGCTGTGCGGAGTTATCACTAGTTGTTTGTTGGCTAGTTGTATTAGCTGCTTCACTTGTAGAAGATGTATCGGTATCATCTTTACCTCTACCGATTATTCTAGCTAACATTAAATCCTTTTTAGAAGCTGCTTTAACACCTTCTGGTAATTTTAGATTTGATATTTTAATAGATTGTTTCAATCTTAAAGAAGAACAATCAATTTCTATTAAAGAAGGTATATTTTTTGGATCACAAAGAACTTGCAACTTTCTATACATGATATTTAGATAACCACCACGTTTTAATCCTGGAGATTTTTCAGAATTGATAAATTTAAGTGGTACTAACACTTTAATTTGTTTTTTGCCTTTTACAGAGATAAAATCTAGATGTCTTGGTCTATCAGAAACTGGATCTAAATCAATTTGATAGCAAAGTAAGTTATGTGTTTCCTTATCAGTTTTAATTTCAAAGATTTTTGTTTCAACTCCACCTTTAAAATATTCTTTCTCAAAAGCTTTAATATCTATATCAATGAATATATTATCTACTCCATTTTCGCCATATATAACAGCAGGTAATCTATCGTTTTTTCTAAGTTTTTTAGTAGAAGAACTACCAAAACTTGTCCTTATGTTGCCATCTAATTTAACTATTTCAGTCATAATTATACTCTCACATTAAAAATTAATAAAATAATAATAAAAACAATAGGAATTATAACTATTGCTTATTCTTTTCAATCTCTTCTATAACAGAATTAAATTGTGCTTGACTGCATAAACCAAGCATTACTGGGTCTCTTGGTTTTATTTCTTTTATATTCCAATGAGTTTTATTTCTAATTGATTCAACCATAGGAGTGGTTGTGTTTATTAATCTTCTGATTTGTTCATCAGTTATTTCTGGATAATATTTTATTAGAAATGCAATTCCGTCTGGTTTGTCGCCTCTTCTTGCGACTGGAACATAGGTATTACCTTTTCTACCCTTTTTCTCAACAACTATTGTATCAGCTATACTCTCTTTAAGTTCAAGTCTTTTTTTACTATCTTTTTCGCAAGCTTCTATCATCTCTCTTGTTAACTGATTACTGTCTATTGGATTTAATGGTGTTATGCTGTTTGAAACATCTCCATCTGCCATGCCTTGTATTTCTAGAACATGTATGTCACAAAAATCTGCAATTTGCTCAAATGTTAAAGAAGTATTGTCTATAAGCCATAGAGCTGTGGCTTTTTTCATTAATAATCCGGACATTGTTTTAATTTAAAGTAATGTTTATATTGTATTTTTTAACATATAATTTTCAATAGCATTATAAAACTATCTACCAATAGTTACATATCCTATAATATCAACAAATTAATATTGAGGGAAGATGGGTTATTAGGTAACTTGACACTTAAAAAGCCAACAATTAGAATTGTTAGAAAATACAAAATAATATATGATATCAAATTACATAGCAAAATATATAAAAAATGATCCTATTTATGATTTAACGATGGCAATTATATACTTTCTTATTTCATATGTTGTAACTAAATTTGTAAATTCCATTCTAAATAAACTGAGTAAAAAATTTTCTAAAAAGGATGGTAAGATATCAAGTTTATCAGTGATTTCATTATTAAAAGAGCCTATAGATGCAGGAATATGGGTTTTATGCATTTATAAAACGTTGGCTGTTACCGAAAGAAATATAATTTTTTTGAAAGAAATTGTTGTTGTATTAGTATCGTATATAGTATTTTGGTTATGTATACGTTTTATAAACCACTTAAGTAATAAAATAATAGAAAACAAAGAAAAAGATAATGAAGATATTGATTATGCTGGAATAGATTTTATTAAGAAATTAATTCAAATTATAATGTTTTTTGTTATACTATTAGTATGTATGGGTAAACTTGGAGTTAATTTAAGCAGTCTTTTGGCAATTGGTGGTTTTGGTGGTGCTGCAATAGGTTTAGGAGCACAAGATTTATTTAAAAACATATTTGGTACTCTTTCAATTTATTTAAATAAACCATTTGGTATTGGGGATTGGATAGCATCTCCTGACAAAGAAGTAGAAGGTTTTGTAGAGCAAATCGGTTGGAGACAAACAGCTATAAGAACATTTGGACAATATCCTATATATGTACCAAATTCAGTTTTTAATGAAATTATAATAGAGAACAAAGGAAGAATGAGAAGTAGACAAATAGACGAATGCATACCTATTGTATATCTTGAAACTGATAAAATAAATAAAATTACAAGTGAAATAGAAACTATGATAATAAGCAATAAAGGTATTAATCAAAAATGTTTTCTTATGGTGCGTTTTGAATCTATATCAAAACCAGCAGTTTTAAATTTAAAAATTATAGCTTATACAAACGCTGTAGATTTAATTACTTACAGTAAAGTAAAGCAAGAGGTTCTTTTATCAGCTATAAATATAATAAAAGACAATGGAGGAGAACTTGCTTATGATATTACAAAAATTCTATTACAGAATAACAGAAACGCTAAGGTATCAAAGTTTTTTAATTAAATTAATAAATGCAGAAAGATAGGATTAGAGTAGTAACCTTTGGTTGCAGGCTAAATATTTATGAAAGTGAAGTCATAAAAGACATTCTTATAAAGAATAGAATAGATATACCTGATTCAAAAAAGATAGTTATTTTTAATAGTTGTGCTGTCACAAAAGAAGCTGAAAGACAGCTATGTCAGTCTATTAGAAAAATTAAAAAGGAAGAAAAAGACAATGCACTTATAGGAGTAGTTGGATGTGCTGTTCAGGTGAACAAAGATTTCTATATTAAAATGCCTGAAGTTGATTTTATCATTGGTAATAATTTAAAGCTTGAATTAAGTAGTTATACAAAAATACTGAAAAACCCTGTAATTATACAAGATAACCTGCAAAATAGTCCAAATTTTAGTAATCAAATAATTAGTGGTTTTGAAAATAAAAGTAGAGCTTTTGTGCAAATACAAAATGGCTGTAATAATGAGTGCACTTTTTGTTTAACAAGATTAGCTAGAGGCAAAAGTGTATCCTTAGATCCTACTATAATCATAGAACAGATAAAAAAATTAGTTGATAATGATTATAAAGAAGTGGTTTTAACAGGAATAAATATTGGAGATTATGGTAGTGATTTTAAAGAAAAGATAAATTTAGGTATTCTTATACAGAAAATTTTAAAAGAAACTTCGATTGAACGATTAAGATTATCATCACTTGATATCTCATGTTTAAATAATGAAATGTTAGATATTATAAAAAATGAAAATAGGCTTATGCCACATTTACATTTAAGTTTGCAGTCTGGTGATAATATGATTTTGAAAAGAATGAAACGTCGTCATACAAGGGAAGATGTTTTTAATATTTGTAATAGTATATTAAACTCAAGGTCTGATATTGTTTTTGGTGCTGATTTTATAGCAGGTTTTCCAACTGAAACCGAAGAAATGCATAAGAATTCGTTAGAAATTATAGAGCAAATACCAATAACTTATGGTCATATATTTCCTTATTCTGAAAGATATGGGACAAAGGCTGCTTTAATGCCACAATTGCCTAAAAATGTTAGAAAATCCAGAGCAAAAGAATTAAGAGGCTTGGCAGAATCTAATTTGAATAAATTGCGAGCTAAATTGGCAGGAACAAAACAGAAAGTATTTGTAGAAACAAAAAATTTAGGAAGATTAGAAAATTATTTGCAAATTGAATTAGTTGGAAATTATGAAAATAAGATAGGTGAGATACTGGAAATAGTTATATAACTAGTAATTATCAAGTTTTTTTACTCTATTAGTATGTCTACCACCTGTAAAATCAGTTGTTAAAAAAACTTTAACATTTTCAAGAGCACATTCTTTACCAATAATACGTCCCCCTAAACATAATATGTTTGCATCATTATGTTCTCTAGTTAATCTAGCTTCAAGACTATTATGGCATAAACTAGCTCTTATTCCTTTATGCCTATTAGCAGCTATTGACATACCTATACCTGTGCCACATATTAATATGCCAAACTCACTTGATTTATCTAAAATTTTATTGACAACCTTCAATGCATAATCTGGATAATCGACTGGTTCTTGATTGTAGGTGCCTAAATCTTCAAAACTATATTGTTTACTAAGCTCCTGTAGAATATAATTTTTTAATTCTAAACCAGCTCTATCTGATGCTATAGCGATTTTTTTCATAATAATTTACCAAATGTATTTTAGACCAACTATAAAATTTCCTGTTTTTCCAAAATTAATATCATGATAATCATCATTATATCTTAACTTTATTCTATTTATGTTCTGAAAAAATTTGTACTTAAAACTAACCAGAAGGGAGTCAGTAAATGCTATTTCGAAACCTCCAACAATTTGATATGCTGCTGCTATATAATTTTTTATATTCTCTATATTACTATCACCGAAGTTACTTTGTATAACTCCTAAACCTACCGAAATAAATGGTATAAATCTTGAGTAGTTACTTTCAATTAAAATATCTAAAATGTAATTTCTTGAATGCATTTTAAATTTAGTTAGAGAGCCGATATTTATATCTGAAACATCATGTATAAGTTCTGAATAATCAACTTCAGCGGCAATATTATTTGTAAAGTAGTAGCCAGTATTAACTGAATATGAAATATTTGATTTATAATTAATACTTTTTTTGTCTATATTACCTAATGAAAAACCCTTTGGTAGAAAATAAACGGATGTATAAAATCTACCATCTCTATACATATTTAAGCCACTACTATTAGGTTTATATTTAAGTTTACCCTTATATTGATTTTTTATCTGATCTTCATTTTTGTATCTATTAACTAGTTTTTTACTTTTATTTTTATTAATTTCTTCCAATTCAATTTCCTCTGGCAAAACTATTATTGTTTTTGCAAATAATACATCTTTGTATAAACATAAAGCTATTTGAAATAGTATAAAAATTAAATAAAATTTACATTTTCTATTTTTCATTTTAAAACTTATTTTTTATTTTTTTTCTGAATTTCATTTTTTTTTCTTTCAGTAATTCATCTTTATTATTTTTAGAAAAAACTATGTATCTATTGCACTCTATATAATTTTCTGTTGGGTCAGACTGAGATATTTTAACAAGAACATCTCTATTTTCGTCATCATCAAAATTAGCTCTAAATATCTCTTTTATATGAAATTTCCTATCTATAACTTTATTATGTACTACCAATTCATTCTGGTTTATCACTTGAACTTTTATAAGGTTGTTTTTAATTAAATCTGCAACTGATTTATTTTTACTTAGAATATCTTTGTATTTTTTTAAATCTATTTTATTGCATGTATAATTGAAAAATATACCAGAATTCCAAGCATTATAATCTGTTAATAAAATTTTATCCATGAAGCTATTTTTACTAACTTTAGCATATAATAAAATCTTTATAAGATCACACTTGTTTTGTAATTCTCTTAAGTTTTCCCTTTCAAATGCGTTTGTAGCTTCAGGTTTGTATTTGTAATAGTCTTTACAGTTTTTTATATGAAAGCCTAATTTTTGGAAATAAATAGGGAATTCCATAGTCATACTATTTGTTAATTTATTAACTATTTCTGTTGTGTCTTCCCTTTTATGTCTTAAATCAGATATATCATAGTCAAAAAATACAAAATCTATGAGAAGAGAAATAATAAGAATAGCTACTATTATATATTTACGCACTTTAAAATCAGATTTACTTTATGTAAAAGTTATAAGTAGTGTATTTATATTATTATTTGCTTTTATTATTGCAAGATTTGATATGCTAATCTATATATAATACTCTTGAACTTTAACCATAACATATTATTATTTGTTAATACATGAATAATTTTATTAAAATAAAATATGGTTTGATATGTCAACTAAAATAAGATTAGCCAGAGCTGGCAGAAGAAATTTACCTTTTTATCATATAGTTATTGCAGACTCAAGATCACCAAGAGATGGTAAATTTATAGAAAATATAGGTTTTTATGACCCTGTTCAGAAAGATGAAGCAAATAATCGTCTAAAAGTTAAAAATGAAAGAGCAGAGTATTGGTTAAGTGTTGGTGCAGAACCAACTGAAAGGGTAGCAATACTACTATGTAAAGCTGGAATAGAAAAAGCTACAAAATATAAACCAAAACAATTATTTAAGAAGTTACCAAGAAACAAGAAGAAATAATAATAATAATCTTTTCTAAGGAGTTAATATCTTGTTATAATTGTTGTTAATATGTTATTTTATATAACAGATTGACTATTATACGGTTCAATTTACCATAGTCGTATTATTTATTAATAACTTATAAGATATAATTATGGAAACAGTATCCATAGAGGAATGTTTAAAAAGAATACCAAATAAGTTTGAATTATCAGTTATTGCTATGAATAGGGCAAGGAGTATATTGCTTGGATCAAAATCAAGTTTTGATAATACAAAATATGCCAAAAAGAGCGTAAATCAGTCTTTAATTGAAATAGAAAACCAGGAATTAGATTTAGACTCTTTTAAAAAAGAAATAAGACAGAATTTATTGGTTAATAATTTATTTCTTAAAAATACACATAGCTCAATTGATACTGATACTAGTGACTCTAATAATATTATTGATTTGTCACTAGAAGGTGATAATGCTATATCTGATTCTGAAGATATTGACGATGATGAAGATGATTTTATAGATAGTGATTTTGAAGTTGAGTAACTTATTTTTTATGTTTGACAATATAACCAAAAACTTTAATAGCGTTTTGGATAAGATAAGAGGAAAGAAATTTTTATCTGAGTCTGATTTGGAAATTGCTGTAAGAGAAATAAGATTAGCTTTGTTAGAAGCTGATGTATCGTTGCTTGTTGTTAAAGATTTTATTAAAAATATAAAAAGTGAATTTATTGGACAAGAAGTTATAAAGGGTGTTAAGCCTGGTGACATGGTTATAAAAATAGTCAATGATGAATTGATGAAATTATTCGGAGAAGAAGTTGGTGATTTACAGTTTAATCATGGGCCTACTATCGTATTAATGGTTGGTTTACAAGGAAGCGGAAAAACTACAACTGCTGCTAAATTGGCCAATAGATTCAAAAATAAATTTGATAAAAAAGTTTTACTTGTTTCACTAGATATTTATAGACCTGCTGCTCAAGAACAACTCGAAACATTAGCAAAACAAATTGGAACTGATAATCTAAATATTATACCAGAAGAAAAACCATTAGAAATATGTAGTAGGGCTATAGAGTTAAATACCAATAATAGATATGATATTATTATATTTGATACAGCTGGTAGATTAGCTTTAGATGAAGTAATGATGGAAGAACTAGAAGATGTAAAAAATTTTTTGAAGCCGAATGAAACTATATTCGTAGCCGATTCTCTTACAGGGCAAGATGCTGTAAATACAGCAAAAGAGTTTAACGAAAAAATAGGTATTGATAGTGTTGTTTTGACAAGATTAGATGGTGATGGTAGGGGAGGTTCTGCCTTAAGTATAAGAGTTGTAACTGGTTGTCCTATAAGATATGTTGGTTTAGGCGAAAAAATAAACGATATTGATGTGTTCCATAGTAAGAGAATAGTGTCAAGAATACTTGATAAGGGCGATATAGTATCACTTGAAGAAAAGACAGAAGAGATAATTAATCAAGACGAGATGAAGGAGTTAGAGAAGAAATTAGGTTCAGGAAAATTTGATTTTGATGATCTTCTCAAGCAAATGAAAACAATGAAAAAATTTGGTGGATTAGCTAATATTATTGGTTTTCTGCCTGGCGCTAGTAGAATAAAGGATTTATTGACTGAAAAAGGATTGGAAAATGCAACTTTTAAAAAACAAGAAGCTATAATTAGTTCTATGACAAAAAAAGAAAGGCAAAATCCAGATTTGTTGAATTCATCCAGAAAATTTAGAATAGCTGCAGGAAGTGGAACAAAGATACAAGATGTTAATAGTTTATTAAAAAAATTTAAGGAAATGAGTGATATGATACAAAAAGTTGGCAAAATAGATAAAAATCAAATAAAAAGTATGTTGGATTCTTTTGGTGGAAATGGTAGTGATTTTAGTTTTTAGTTGTGAATGTAGACTTGATTCTTGAATTTATGCCGAAATAGCTCAGCTGGTAGAGCACCTGATTCGTAATCAGTAGGTCGCGTGTTCAAATCACGTTTTCGGCACCATTGTTTTGTCAAATTAATAATAAATTAGTAATAATCTTGATTATTAATAAGTGTTATTATATAATATACAATATATCGCGGGATAGAGCAGTTAGGTAGCTTGCCAGGCTCATAATCTGGAGGTCGTAGGTTCAAATCCTACTCCCGCAACCATTTTTTTCTTAAGAATAGAATTTTTCTTGCTTTTCCAGGACAATAATACTACTATAACTATAGTTAATATTAGATAAAAAACTGTGGACTACAAGGAATATACAAAAATTTCAAAAACAGTAGATAAGCAAAAATTAAAGAAATTAGAAGAAATAAGACAATTAAATGTGGAACCGTATCCGCACATATACAAACAAGAAATACATGCTGATGATATACTAAAAAAGTACAGCGATTTAAATGCGGAAGAACATAGAGAAAATGAAATATATCAAGTTGCCGGAAGACTTATGTTACGCAGAAAAATGGGTAAAGCTGCATTTTATGATATATATGATGAAACAGGAAAGATACAGATTTATTTACAAAAACCAGAATTGACTGAAGAGGAAAATAACCTCTTATCAAATTTAGATATTGGGGATTTTATAGGTGTAAAGGGTTTTGTGTTCAAAACAAAGACAGGAGAAGTTAGTATACATTGTTTAGAGATAAAATTATTATCTAAATCTTTAGCTCAAATGCCTGAGAAATTCCATGGACTTAGTGATATAGAATTAAGATACAGGCGAAGATTTATTGATATGGCAATGAATCCTGGTGTTAGAGAGGTTTTTAGGAAGAGATCATTTATAGTGAATGAGATAAGAAATTATTTGATTAGTAGAGGTTTTATTGAAGTTGAAACTCCATTACTGCAACCGATTTATGGAGGTGCGAATGCTAGACCTTTTATAACTCATCATAATTCTCTTGATATGGATTTATTTCTTAGAATTAGTCCTGAGTTGTATTTAAAAAGGTTAATAGCTGGCGGCTTTGAAAAAGTTTTTGATATAGCTAAAAATTTTAGAAATGAAGGATGTGATGCTACTCATAATCCAGAATTTACTATGATAGAATGGTATGAGGCTTATACCGATTACAACTATCAAATGGAACAAGTTGAAAATATGATAGAAAACATTGTTAAGAAAATTAACAATGGAAACACTGTCATTAAATTTAAAAATTTTGAAATTGACTATAAAACTCCTTGGAGAAGATTAAGCATGTGGGACGCTCTTAGAGAATACACTCATATTGAACCTGATACTA
This sequence comes from uncultured Alphaproteobacteria bacterium, assembly GCA_949298005.1. GTDB lineage: Bacteria > Pseudomonadota > Alphaproteobacteria > Rickettsiales > UBA1997 > CALXRO01. Next base: position 28,145 of record CASFUN010000064.1, read on the forward strand.
TAACGAAAGATGAAGTTATATTAGAACTTAGAAAGTATAAAGATGATATTGAAACAAAAAAAGAAAAAGGAGAACTATTGGCAGAACTTTTTGAAGAAACATGTGAGGATAAATTTATACAACCAACTTTTATTATAGATCATCCAGTAGAAATATCGCCACTTACAAAAAAACATAGGAGCAAACATGGTCTAGTTGAGAGATTTGAGTTATTTATAGCACAAAAAGAGTTAGCTAACTCTTATACCGAATTGAATGATCCGATAGACCAGGGTTTTCGACTACACGAGCAAGAATTACATAGAGAATTTGATGATGAAGCTCAACCAATGGATAAAAAT
>CASFUN010000065.1 GCA_949298005.1 uncultured Alphaproteobacteria bacterium
ATAATGTATATTCAAATTTATTTAGTAATATTGTCTGTTTTTTTTATTTTATTTTCAACTGTAGTTATTTTTATATGTTTTATATTTTTTATTTAAAGTTGTTCTAACAATCGTACTAACAAAGACTTTACTAACGTTGTTTTTCTTTAAAACTTTAGCACACTCATCAACTGTAGTACCAGTAGTTAAAACATCATCTATTATCAATATATTTTTATATTTTATGATATTTCTATATTTTTCATTTATTTTGAACGCTGATTTTAAGTTAGTTTTTCTTTTATTCGTAGATAATTGTGTTTGTGGCAGGGTACTTTTTATTTTTAAAATTAAATCTTCTATATAAGGTATATCTGTAAGCTTTGAAATTTCTTTAACCAATAGTAAAGACTGGTTATAACCTCTTTCTTTTAATCTGTTTCCATAAATTGGGACTGGAACAATATAATCAGTGTTGAATTCTTTTATATTTTTAACAATAAACCTAGTAAAAAATCTAGCTAAAAATGTTTTTCTGTCAAATTTTAACCTATATATACATCTTGCTATCGTCCTGTTATAAATAAATACACTTGTAGCTTTATTAAAATAATGTTGCTTATTCAAACAACGTGCACACACCAAGCTATAATTTGTCTTTATATCAAGAGGCTCGCCACATATAGAACAAATTGGTTTTTCAATAAAAATCAATTTTTCCCAGCATTTATTACAAAATGACTCGCCATATACAATCCTTATACAAGAAGGGCACCTATACGGATATAACTATCTCTAAAATAATATAATAATCTTTTGATGCTAAACTTGCTTTTTAAGTGCTTCAATATCACTAAACTTAATCTTCTCTTTAGTTATATCTAATATAAATTTTTCTGCACTTTCATAAGGTATTTTTTTTATAACAGCATATTCAGATGCTATTCTATACACGGCCATATCATAAATACTTCTTTCGCTATAAGATCTATTAGCTTCTTCAACATCTCTTGTTAAATCTCTTAACACTTCAGCTGTCTGATATATATCGCCAGAATTTATTTTATCTCTATATTCTTTTGCTCTACGACTCCACATGCCTTTTAGTTTTTTGATACCACCTCTAAGTATATCTAAAACCTTTTCCATTTCTTCATTAGTTGTCAACCTTCTGATATCACCGTTTTCTTTAAATTTAAAAGGAACACTTAATTTCAGTTTTTCTTTTTCAAAATATAAAACTAAGCATTTAGTTTCTAGCCCAGCTACTTTTATCTCTTGTATGTCAACAATTTTGGCAACTCCATGTGTTTTATAGACACAATAATCATTGACTTTAAATGTATTGTTCATTTTTTCACCAAAATATTGTTTTTAATAAAGGCCTATTATATAGTTCATATATTAGCATTAATTACAAATTAATCAAGTACTATTAATGAGTTTCTTAACTTTCTTACGCAATCTAAAACAAAAATTGTTTAATTATTGGTCTATCGATGAAAAGGAAATAAGACTCCTAAACAAGGTGGTACGCAAAAGAGAAAATAATGATTGTGTAAAACTTGATAACTATAGATTAACAATTTTATTATCATTTGTATTGCTAGGCGCGTTTTCTTTCCTTTATTTAGCTTATTCAGATTATAAATATAATATAGCTAGTACAATCGAGATTAAACCAAAAGAAATAGTTAGTATTAGCATTGAAAATCCAATTGATACAGAAATTCCAGGAGATTATATATATGAAAATTATACCTTGAAAAATGGGGATAATTTGTTAAATATTTTAACAAAAGAAATTGGTCTCACAAAAAAAGATGCTTTTAATTGTATAGCAGAATTAGGCAAAATATACAACCCAAAGAATATAAAAACTGGACAGGAAATTTCATTAAAATACAGAAATACAATAAATTTTTTGAATAACAATATAGAACAAAACACAATCTTAGAAGAACTAAAACTATTTGATGATTCAACACTGGAAGAATACTTAATTTACAGAGAAAATGAAAACACATATTCTGCTAGAAAAAATAAAGTATCTTTAACAACATACTATAACAGGTTCATAGTAAATATTAAAAGCAATCTATATATGGATGCTATAAAAGCTGGTATTCCAGCAGAAATTATAGCAAATATGATTAACTACTATAGTTTTGATATAGATTTTCAAAGAGATATTAGAAGTGGTGACTGGTTTGAAGTTGTTTATGAAGGTATGTATACAGAAAGTGGTAAAATAGCTAGAAATGGTGATATAATATATGCTAATCTTCATACTAATAAAAATGACCATAAAATATACAAATTTATGCAAAATAATAATATTATGTATTTTAATGAAAATGGACTGAGTACTATAAAATCATTACTAAAAACACCAATAAATGGAGCTAGAATAACATCAAATTTTGGAAATAGAAGAAAACATCCTATTCTAGGATACACAAAAGCTCACAAAGGTATAGATTTTGGCGCACCTGTTGGAACACCATTTTACGCGGCTGGCAATGGTACAGTTAAAAAAGTAATAACAGGCTGCATAGCTGGTAATAAAAGTTGTGGTAAAGGTTATGGAAACTACATACTAATTCAACACAATAGCTCTTATAGTAGTGAATACGCTCATCTGTCTAAAGTTAATAAAGGAATAAAAGTTGGTACTAAGGTAAAGCAAGGCCAAGTTATAGGATTTGTTGGTAATACAGGTCTTTCTACAGGCCCTCATTTGCATTATGGGATAATATACAAAAATGAAAGAATTAATCCAAATAGAATTAAATCTATATCATCAATTAGGTTAAGCGGTAATGATCTTCTCAATTTTATTAATGAGAAAGAAAAAATAGATCAGCTCAGATCTTCGGCTATTAATCAAAGTCAGCTAAATAAAAAATATACAAATAATTAATTTTAATCTAGTTTGACATTAAAGCAAAAAAATTATAAATTATTTAAGGAAGGCAGATTGGCGTGTTACCTACGAATGAATCAGAACCGAAAGGTAGCAGTTATAAATAGAATAATACGGGTTTTCTGTCTTCTACTTCAAATTACAAGTTTTGGAAAAAATATTTTTGGTTCAGCTATAGTTACATTTTTTAAAATTTGCTCCGAATAGATTTTATCAAAATTATCAATAGTTAATGTTAAATATTCGCAAATTTTATTAGTTATAAATGGACAAAGTGGTTTTAGCAGCACAACAACTTTTATAATCTCTACCAATTCAGTTTTTAGAATATTCAGCATTTCGTCTAATTTACCTTCTTTTTTCAAAAGCCAAGGAGCTTTTTTTTCCATATACATATTAGCTTTTGAGGATATATCCAGAACCAAGTTTTTGTACTTTTGAAAATCAAATTTATTAAGTGTTCCTTCAACCAGTTGTTTTTTTAGGTTTTTATCACTACTAATTTCTAAATCCCCTACACGACCGCTAAAGTTCTTAAACAACATGGACAGTACTCTTTGAATTAGATTGCCAATGTTATTTACTAATTCAGTATTTATTTTTTCAATCAACCTTTCTCTTGAATAATCACCATCACTACCAAATGTAGTTTCAGTAGATAAATAATATTTTATATAGTCTTTTGCTACATTTTCATCTATATTATAATCATTTACTAACCAATCTACTTCATTTTTGACATTTATTGCATTTCCTAATGATTTTGATATTTTCCTACCATTATTAGTCCACCACCCATGAGCGAAAATTGTTTTTGGTAGGATATTTTTACTGATAATATCCTGAATGGCTGCCTTATTTAATTGTTCTTCGCCAAATTCTGTAGCCATCAATAAAGCTGGCCAATACACGGCGTGAAATCTAAGAATATCTTTTCCCACTATATGTATGACATCCGAATTATACCAAAAATCATTCAATTTTCCAACACTGTCTAGAGCTGACTGATAATTAAATAATGCATCCAGCCAAACATACATGACATGTTGATCTTTCTTTTCTATTCCTGCTGCCCAATTACCTTTTAGGTCTAATAATTCATTAACATTTTCATCACATGGGACTTCTATTCCCCAAGAAAAATTATTTCTAGAGATCGACAAATCTTTAAGATAACCATCAATAAATTCATTTTTTTCTAACTCTTTAATACTTCTGCCTGAAACAAACGCAACAACCTCATTTTTTCTATAGCTAGGCTGTATAAAATTAGTTTCTTTGTATAACTCTAATAGAATTTTTTGAAATTTACTAAGTTTAAAAAAATAACTTTCTTCTTCTTTCCACTCAACTTTTTTACCAAGACTAGTCTCAAATTTACCTTCATTATTTTTTATTAATTCATCTTCTGTATAGTATGCTTCATCACTGACACAATACCAACCGGAATAATTTCCTCTGTAAATCCAACCATTTTTAACAAGTTTTCTCCAAATATCTTGCACAAAGCTTTTATGTCTATTCTCTGTTGTACGGATAAAATCATCATAACCAAAACTCATATAGTCAGCTAAATCCTTAAATTTTTCAGCCATTATATCTGTAAAACTATCTTCATCCAAACCAGCTTCCTGTGCCGATAATTGTATTTTTTGGCCGTGCTCATCAGTACCAGTTAAAAATCTAGTTTCAACTCCATTGAGTTTATTAAAACTATTTAATATATCAGCCATCAATGTTGTATAGACACTTCCTATATGTGGTTCTGAATTTATATAATATATTGGTGTTGTTATATATAATTTTTTCATAATCATTCTAATTAAATTATTTCAAGATTTTTTATTTCGTTATCATAAGTGCATTTCATAACCAACAATTTGGAGTACGATCTGGATATATAGAATTAATCGCATAATAAAACTGCTTTAGTATAATACCATGAGAAGTTATAGCAATTATAGAGTATTCTGTATCATTTACTATGTCTTTAACACATTTTACGAATCTATTTCTAACTTCAAGCTTAGATTCTCCACCAGGAAAAGTAAAATTATCATATTTATCAGTTTTAGAAAAACTTTCATAAAAGTTATCACCAAATTTTTTGTTTATATCAATAATACTAGTACCAGCAACTGTACCAAAAGAAATTTCCCACAAATTGTTAACCTTTTCTACATTTACATTTAATTTATTGGCAACAATTTTAGCTGTATCAAAAGCCCTCTTCAAAGGGCTCGAGTAAATATATTCAATACCACTATCAGCTAATCTTTCTGCCAATTCTTCTGCTTGTTTTTTACAATTTTCATTTAGTTGTGAATCAATTTCATTACCTTGTATTATCTTTTTTTTATTTAAATCGGTCTCTCCATGTCTAAATAAATAAATAGTCTTTACTTTATCTCTTCCAACCATAATTTCTCCAAATTGTAATATTTTCTAACATCTTCTGTAAAAAAATTAACTATAATACTCGCCAAATCAAGCATAACCCAACCGCTAGCTTTTCCAACAATAGGTTTTGGATTTAGCTCATTTGCCTTTAAAAAAGTTCTTAAATTATCCATAGCTATTTCTATTCGTTTACCACTTGTACCAGTGCCAATTATTAATTTATCAGCTATTGATGTTTTTTTTGATATATCAATAACTTTTATATCTTCTATTTTTGAATCTTTTATTTGATTCAATACTAAATTTAGTAATTGTTCTGGATTCATATTTTACTCCCGTTTTAATTGATAGTACATAATATAGTTAAAATTACAAGAAAGTAATTAAAAGTTCTTATAAATTCTTGAAAAAACTCTCAACATCACTCAACAAAAGTTCATAATCAAAAATTCTATTAATTTTATTTCTAAATTGAGATGAGTTTTTCATACCATTAGTATACCAATTGATATGTTTCTTAAATAAGCACACTGATTCTTTGTCTCCATAATATTTTCTAGCTAAATCAAAATGTTTAACTATTATACCTAATAATTCGTTACCATCAGGTTTTTTAAATTGCTTTTTATTTAATTCATAAAATATTTCCTTAAACAACCACGGTTTTCCATATATACCTCTGGCAATCATAGCACCATCAGCTTTACTTTCTATTAATGCTTGTTCCAAAGTAAATGTATCTATAATATCACCATTCACTATAACAGGTATATTCACTGTATTTTTAACGTCTGCAACTAATTTCCAATTGGCTTTACCGGTATACATCTGACTCCTGGTTCTCCCATGAACCGTTATCATTTGAATACCAACATATTCTGCGATTTTCGCTATTTTTGGAGAATTTACACTGTTATTATCCCAACCAAGTCTCATCTTGACAGTGACTGGAATATCCACTGCCTTGACAACAGATTCCATTATCTTCTCTGCTAATTTTTCATCCTTCATAATTGCGGAACCAGCAAAACCCTTTATAACTTTTTTAACAGGACAACCAAAGTTTATATCTAGTATATCAGCACCTAAGTCTTGATTTAATTTTGCTGCTTCTGCCATATAGTACGGATCATTGCCAGCTATCTGAACTGCAAAAATTTTAGATAAACTGTTTTTTACTTTTGAAATAGACTTGCTTTTATTTCCAATAAATAACGATTTGGATGCTATCATTTCGCTGAACATAAGACCAACATATCCAAAACTCTCTATTATCTCTCTAAAAGGTGGGTCAGTTACACCAGCCATTGGTGCTAATAATAATGGTATGTCTATTATGATATTACCAATTTTTATTGGTTTTAGGAGCTCTGATTTTTTCTCTGTCATTTATATATTCATTTTTATAAAAAATATAAAAAAGGTCAATTTTAAAAAATAAAATCGACCTAAACTCATATAAACTTAATTACTTAATTTTATAAATACTATTTCATCCTTTTAGCTTTTATTTCTTCTGCAACATTATTTGGCACTTGATCATATCTTTCAAAAATCATAGTAAACTGCGCTCTACCTTGAGATAGAGACCTCAAAGAATTCACATAACCAAACATAGAAGAAAGAGGTACTATTGCATCAATAACTTTAATACCACTTCTATCACTCAAATTTCTAATCTGACCACGTCTAGAATTTATATCACCAATTATATCACCCATATAATCTTCCGGAGTCACAACTTCAACAGCCATCATAGGTTCAAGTAAAATAGGATTAGCCTTAGCAATACCTTCTTTAAAGCAAGCTCTTGCAGCTATCTCAAATGCCAAAACTGATGAATCGACGTCATGATAAGCACCGTCGAATAAAACAGCTTTAAAATCAACAACTGGATAACCAGCTATAACACCAGTATTCCTAGCGGCTTCAAAACCTTTCTCAACGCCAGGTATATATTCTTTAGGAACTCTACCACCAACAACTTCATTTTCAAATTTAAAATCAGATTTATCTTCTTCAGTTTTTGGTTTTGGTTCAAATCTAACATTAATTTTAGCAAATTG
>CASFUN010000066.1 GCA_949298005.1 uncultured Alphaproteobacteria bacterium
AATCTATAGATTTTAACTTAGATTTAGATGTTTCCCTTCAGGAATTCTTAGCAAATAACTTAATTTCAAGTTGTAGAGAAATAGAAGGTTGCTTAAAAAGATTGCATATAACTAAAAGTGTGCAAAATTTAGTTATAAATAAAGAAGAAATTGAAAATGTACTTTCAGAAAATCTTGGTAAAAAAGTATTTACAATAGACAATATACAAGAAGTTACAGCAAAATTTTTTGATACATCTTTGAGTGATTTAAAATCTGATAAAAGATTAAAAAATCTGGTTTTACCTAGACATATTGCTATGTTTCTGAGTAAAAAATTGACAAATAAAAGTTATCCAGATATTGCAAAAAAATTCTGTAATAAAAATCACGCAACAGTTATACATGCTTGTAAAAAGATATCAAATATAGTTGAAAGTGATACTGAAATATCACGAATTGTTTTAGATATAGAAAAAAGTGTATAGATTTCACTAATCCCTCCTATTATTCTCCCACTCCCATACAGTTCTTTGCTAAATATTATGAATTATTTTAAGTATAGAAAAAATATATAATAACACCTTGACTTAAAAATAATAATAGTATATATTAACTTTAATTTAAAATTAAAAGGAGAAAGTTATGTATGATATTCCTAATAAAATCCCACCTAGTTTTGAGAAGATGAGTGAGCCAGTAGAAGAACTGAAATTGGTGCATAATACTGGAGTAAGGGGATATCATTTTATTATTGGAACTAGTGATAAAGAAAGTAATAGAATGGTTGCTTCAGAAGAGGGTTTTATACATTATTATTTTAACAACAGATGGTATTGTTTAATAGGTAGTTATAATCGTGATGAATTATGGAAAAATAATAACAGAGATATTGATAATGGAAAACTTATAAAAGATATAATTAAAGATATAAGAATAATTGAATAGTTATTAACATGAGTGATGGTTCATTTAAAATTGAAAGATTTAAAAATGTTGTTTGCGAAGAAGATGGAAAGTCGTATATTTGTTTTGAATTAAAATCAAGTAATGGAACAACAGAAGAACATAAAGAATATATTTTTATAAAAGAAGAGGGATGTGTTTGTAGGATAGATGATGATTCATTTGATATATCTAGTACTTTTGAATATAAAGTTGATGAGAAATTTACCAAACTTAAACAAGATGAAGTAGAAGCAAGAATAGATGTTATATTGGACTATTGCATTTTTGAACTTAAACCAGGAGGATGTATTGCAGGTTTAAATGATATGTTACTAAAACATTATATAATCAGAACTGAGGGAATTGATAATTCTTTAGTTAACTTGATAAATAAATCAGCTACAACAGAACAAATTGACCAGGTTTTTTCTAAAGATTGTCATTATAGTCCATTTTTTACGGTTAATGGTGAAAACTATGGTTTGGATACTTTAGGAGATAAACATGCATTTAGAAAAAATGAACTATATATAGGATATCAATATAAACCAAAAGTAAAAAATAATAATAAAATAACTCACCTCAATCCTTTTGGCTTAAATTACCAAAACAATAGTAATGCTTGCGGTATATGGAGTGCTAACATATTAAACCAGGTTCAAGAATTTAAAAAAACTGGTAAAGAAAGTGAAATAGTAAAAACTTATACCGGTTCGGATGGTAAAAATTATCAAATCCTTAATCCGGAAATATTACTTAAAGCAGCAGTTCAAGTATCAAAAGATTTAACACCTGAAAGAGAAAAACCAGAAATTAAAATATTACAACAAGGACAAAAAGCAGAAGAAGGCTATACTCCACTCAAAATAGGCAATACCACTTTTGCTATAGATACAACCTATAGACCTGATAGATGTATTGATATAGAGGCTATAGCTTTGTCAATACCTAGAGAAGAGTTATCTCAGGAAGTTAATCAAGATTTCATTAAAAAACAGGAAAAAATTGCTATCAAAACTTTTCTTTCCACAACAGATTCAATAGAACAAAAAAGAAGAGAGAGATTAGAGCAAGTTTGCAAAAAAAGATTTACTCAAACAGAATTAATGAATATAAAATTACCACGATCCCAACCTTCCAACCCACAAACAACTCTGGAACAAAAACCATCGCCACCTAAGACAACTTCAAATCCAGTATTAAAGTGTTTTAACTTTGATGTAGCAAAACAAAAATTAGAAAAACAAAGAACTATGCAGCCACAATCAACACCGCCAAAACCACAACCAAAATTACCTCCTCATTAATTCTCAACAAATTATTCAATACCTCCTATTATTCTCCCATTTCCACACACTTTCTATTATATCTTCTATATTGGTATATTTTGGCTTCCAAGACAAAACTTGTTTTGCCGTTTTATTATCAGCAAATAATTCGGCTGCATCACCTTCCCTTCTGTTTGTATATAAAATTTTACATTTTTTACTGGTTACAGATTCTGCGGCTTTAACTATTTCATTAACCGAATAACCTTTTCCAGTTCCGAGATTTATAGCACCACTAAAATTTTCAATTTTTTCTATGGCGAGTCTATGAGCTGTAGCAAGGTCTTCAACATGAATATAATCTCTAATACATGTGCCATCTGGAGTACTATAATCATTACCAAAAATTTTAAGTTCATTGGTTTCGCCTTTCAAATGCTTTAAAACTACCGGTATTATGTGTGTTATAACATTTGCTGAACATCCTAATGTCCCATCATGAGAAGCTCCAGCTGCATTAAAATATCTAAAAATAATATAATTCATACTGTAAGCCCTGCGATAATCCATGATCATCTTTTCACAAATCAATTTTGTCATACCGTATGGATTTATAGAATTTTGCGAATGTTTTTCGTCCAAGGGCAAATATTGCGGTTCTCCATAGGTAGCACAAGTTGATGAAAATATTATATTTTTCACATTATGTTTTTTCATAGAATTTAAGAGATTTAATGTACCAACAACGTTATTTTCATAATATTTTTCTGGGTTTGTAACACTCTCATCTACTCTAACCATGGCTGCAAAATGCACAACAGTATCAATGTTATATTTATCAAAAACGGAATCTAAAGCTTTTTTATCTAATAAATCTACCAATTCAAATTTATTGCTGACAACTGCTTCTCTGTGTCCGTTGTATAAATTGTCTAGAACTATACACTCGTAACCATTTTCTATAAGTTCTTTAACCGCGTGTGAACCTATGTATCCAGCACCACCGGTAACTAATATTGTTTTTTTCAACGCTCTACCATCTTTATTGCTTTTATCTTAAAAAAGATTATTATAACATCTGTAATTTTTCAATTATAATATATAGACCTTATGAAAGAAAAAACAACAATACATGTAGCTTTAGCTTGTGATGATAATTATGCTTTTTATTGTGCTGAAACAATAGTATCTATATTAGTTAATACTAAAAATGATAATGAAATATTTTATCATTTTTATATATTACAAGATAAATTATTAGATATGAATAAAGAAAGAATATTAAAACTTAAACATACTATAAAAGATTGTAATATAGAATTTATAGATGTAGATACATCAGAAACAGAAGCTTTAAAATATCCTACATGTTATAGACTTAAATTATCTTCTCTATTACCTCATCTAGATAAAATAATATATACAGATTGTGATGTTACATTCTTAGATAGTCTTGAAGAGATATGGAATGAGGATATAGAGGGGTATTATAGTGGAAATTGTGTAGATTGGGGCTACAATAAAAAAAGAATAGAAGAACATTTTTTTAAGGAATGCAATATAGATAAAAATGATATGAATATCAATTCATATAACATTTTATTTAATGCTGGCTTCATGATTATGAATCTAAAAAAAATCCGAAATGATAATATAGAACAAACTATGTTAAATTTCTCAAATAAATATCCAAATTTATCTTTATACGATCAAGATATAATGAATCTTACTATGTATCCAAAAATAAAAGCAATAAGTTTTAAGTGGAGTTTTTTAGCTTCTTATTACACTATAAACTCTAACAAAATAAAAATAAATGACAAACAATTACTAAAAGAGTTAAAATACTCAGCAAAAAATCCAAAAATGATGCATTTTCTAGCAAATAAAAAACCAACCACAATATACAAATCAATTTTTCATCCATTATCATACAGAATAGTAAATAAATACAAAATGAAATTTTGGGAATATGTTGCTATGACTGATTGGAAAGATGAAAAAACTTATAAAATAGTTTATAAGTTTCCATTTGGATTTTTAAATAAAAAATAAGGCATTGTTTTTTATTGAATAATAAAAAATATATTTTAGCCTGTTATTATATATGTTATGAAAAATATAATGACTGATAGAAAGAACCTAAAAAAAATAGGTATAACTGTAGTCTATTGTTTTATAATAGCGTCAATTATTACAGTTGCTACCATTGTTTCTATAAAAGCATATAAAAGATCAAAAAAAAGAATGGTTAAATTAGTTGAAGCTATTAATGTTACAAAGAATATAGTAACAATTACAAATGATATAACAAAATTACCCAAAGCAAAAGGAAATTTAAGACTTATTCAAAGAAGTTCTATAGCAATTTTAAAAAGAATTGATGAAATAGCTAAAAAACACAATATAGAATTTTGGTTGGATTGGGGCAGCTTACTAGGAGCAGTTAGGCATGATGGTTTTATCCCTTGGGATGATGATATAGATATAGCTATGGAAAAAAAAGAATATGATAAGTTTTTACTAATTTTAAACAGAGAATTTGTTGGCGATGGTTTTAGACTAGAAACAACAGATATAACTCGTTTATATTATAAAGATACTCCAGCACAAGTTGATATATTTTTCTTTGAAAAAGATTCTTCAAAAAATCAATCTTATAGAAGTTATGGTTTTGGAAGATCTGATCTCTTATTTGAATATTCTGATATTTACCCTTTGAAAAAAATAAAATTTGAGGGAATAGACTTTTACGTCCCAAATAAAACTGAATATTACCTTTATTCTTTGTTTGGTGATTATATGTCCTATCCAGATAGTATGCAAATACATGCTGATATAGTTAGTAGATTAAGAAGAGATACTTATAAAGATACCCTAGAACTTATAGAAATGTACTCTGTAGAGGATTAATATTGTGCATAATTGACTATTTCAGATAAAATACTACATAAGAATTATTATATATAATGTTTTATAGATTTCCATTTGGAAACTAAATATAAAATAATCTTGTTTTTAAATGTATTGACTCTACTATAAACACATGTTTATTAATCATAATATGAAGTATTTTTTTAAATTATTACTATTAGTTAATTTTTTATTTTTTAAAGAGAGTGATTTATTTGCAACAAAATTAGATGATAGTCAAATATACACTGTTAATGACTTAAAAATACAAGCAAAATCAACAAATCCAACTAAAGCTAAAGATGAAGCATTAAAAAATGGATTGAGAAAAGCCCTGAAAATTGTATTCAAAAATTTAGAAATTGATGAATCTTATACAAAATTTATTACCGATTCTACAATATCAGACATTGTATCAAGTGTTAGAATATATGATGAAATAATAACTAAAGATAGCTACGCTAGTTATATTGTTGTAATGTTCGATAAAAATTTTTTAGAATATAATCTTAATAATTTAGGTATAAAACCAAAAAAGATCGTATTTGAAACCTACCTTTATATACCTTTGTTTGATAATGGTAAAGATGAGATAGAATTATTGGATAATTCAAATATTTGGTACACAACAGCTTATAATAAATTTTTTGAACAAAAATCAGATAGAATATTTATAATAGATAACTATTCTTTATCAAATTCTGGATTGCTATCATGGGATAAAATAAATAATAAAGATTATGAGTCGTTCAGTACATTGTTAAAAAAATACAATTCCAATACTGTTATGATTTCCATTGCAAAATATAATGAAAAATATGATAGAGTTGAAATAAATTTGATAGAAATAAATGCAGAAAATAAAATTAATAGAGTTCTGAACTACGTAAATAAAGATAACTATAATTTTGAACAACTTATTGCAAAAGCTTCAGAAAAGACATTCAATTTTATAATAAATTTAACTACAAAACAAGAAATAAATACGAAAAACAATGAAACTAAAGAAAAATCATATATTGATGTATTAGTGCCAATAAAAAAATTAGATAGTTTTATATATATAAAAAATTTATTAAAAAACTTAAATTTTATAAAAGATATTCAAACAGTTGAAATTACAACAAAATTTGCAAGGTTAAAAATACAACATACATGTGATGAAACTGAATTAATAGATATGTTTAGAAGAAAAAACTTTGTACTTGACATCAGCGATGATCAATATTTACTAAATTATATAGGAGATTAATGAATTATTTAGAAAATAGACTTTTAAAGTTCTCTTTAATTTTATTACTTATATTATTTATATATAAGATCAAAGGAATACTTTTGCCATTTATAGTAGGCTTCATAATAGCTTTCTTATTTAAAGATTTAGTTAAAAAATACGAAACTAAAATTAATAGATCAATTCTCTCATTAGTTACAATATCAGTGTTTAGCATATTAATAATTGCACTATCAATATTCATTTTTCCAAAAATTTTAGCACAACTAGCTAGTTTGTTTACAGAAACAATTAAACATATACAAAATATAGATAAAGATAAGTCACAAATAATTATAACTAATATATTCAAAAAATTTGGTGTTAAAGAAGCAAAAGATATTCAGAATTATATAAATAGTGTAATGAATACGTTAGTAAAATGTTTAATGTCTTTAACAAATAGTTTATTGTTGTCATCTTTTCAGCTTGTAAACGTTATATTTATGGTTTGCATAAGCCCTATAGTGGCATTTTATTTTCTAAAAGATTGGGAAAAAATGTTCTTATACTTTGAAAATTATATTTTACCTAAAAATTATAGAGATAGTTTTAATGATTTGGCCACTAGAATAAATGATGTTTTACATCATTATATAATAGGCCAAACTTATGTTTGCTTAATATTTTCTATATTCTACTGCTTAACTTTGAAACTATTAGGAATAAACTATGCGTTAGTTGTTGGTATAATCTCTGGAGTTGCTATAATGTTACCATATATAGGTTCGTTTGGGACAGCTATAATGGCATTGATAGTTACATATTTTCAATTTGGCTTTCAAATAAAAAAATTATCCTTTGTTTTATTTTTTTATTGTCTTGGACAGTTTCTTGAAGGTAACTTTATTACACCAAGCGTTATTGGTAATAAAATGCAAGTACATCCTATGTGGATGCTATTTGGAGTATTTTCTTGTGGTTCATTATTCGGCACATGGGGAATAATATTATCAGCACCGTTAATTGGCATATTAGGTGTAATAATCAGATTTTTCATTGAGCAAAAAAGAAAGGTAAATTGAAAATGGTTTTGATAATAGATAAAAAAAGATCAATAGGTGATGCTTCCATAGAAACTGGGCTTCCAGAACATGTTATTAGATTTTGGGAAACACAATTTGGTGAATATATAAAACCAACTATAGGAAACGGTAAAAGGAGATATTTTTATAACAATGATATAAAAATATTAAATACTATAAAGGAATATTTATATGAAAAAGGTTATACCATAAAAGGACTTAAAAAATTAATGGAGCAGGAAACTATTTTTGCTGTAAATCAAGAAAAAAAGCAAAAAAATAATAGTTATACTAATAATGAATCACAATTTACATATATTGAAAAAACAGATAAAAATATAACCAATGACCTTAAAACATTTAAGAACAAATTAAATGATTTTTATGAAAAACTAAAGAATATTTGACTTGTTTTTAAAATAATACTATAATTAAATTAGTTAATAAAATTTAATATTGTGACCGATCAAGAGGCTAATAAATTAGATAAAATAAATGAATATTTAGAAGATGTAGAAAATTTGTCTAAAGATTTAGTTACAAATATTAACAAAATCCAAGAAATAAATAAGCCTTGGGTATCTAAATTAAATGTTGAAAAAATTCAAAAAGAAAATAATTTAGGAGTTAATAGTAGAGGGATTTAAGAGGTAAACACAGCTAACTACTACAAGTTTTCCACTTGGGAATATCTGATTTTTTTCTGGTTTTCTCTTTTTTATTTTTCCGATTTTATCTTTTTCATAAAAATAACCTTTGTATCTTCCTATAGTAACTGAGTTTCCGTTTTTATAAAAATTAATTGTATTATCATTTCTAATATCTATTTTGGAGCAATATTTATCATCACTATTTTTGCAAGTGTTAAGATGAGAGTTATTTAAATCAAAAAAATTACCATTTCCTAACTTATTTATAATATTCTGTGTTTTATAACCATTCATATTATAAACATATATATTATTTCTTTCATCAACAAAAAATAACATTTTATCTTTATTATCTATAATAACATCTATATTTTTCTGAGATAAAATCATAAATATACCTATTAAATAAGGTATTACACCGAATCTTCTCAAATTATTAGACCAAAGTGATAGCCATAATATTCCAAATATCATCAATACAACAGTAAATATATTTGGAGATTGTAAAAAAACTGTACCAAATCTTATTTTATTGGATATTTTTGCCATATATATTATACAATCTATAATATAAGATACTGGTAATAGTATTATTTTTTCTATCCTAAGTAGCATTAGTAATAACGACAACAAACCAAACGGAACCACGATAAATGACATTAATGGATTTATAATAACGTTTATTATTATATTATAAAAACTTAACATATTAAAACTATAGATTTCTATTGGTAAAACCACCAATTCAATTATAACACTAATTATTAATGCTACTTTTAGATTTTTTAAAAAATTATTTTTCTCTATATAATTTGATTCATTATATTTGTATATATAATAGTAATCTATAAATGCAATTATAGTTATTGATGACAAAAATGACATATAGAAACCTGCCCTATAAATTAAATTAGGTTTTACAAAAACCATAATAAACATTGTAAACATTATTGACCTTAACGGACTATTAAATTTATCTAATAAAATTCCAATTAGCATTATAATATTCATTATATAAGCTATAGTGGATGAAATACTAAAACCACTCAACAAATATATAAAAAGTATTAACAAAAATTGATACTACTGCAGAAACCTTATAAAAATTATATCTTATAAAAGCATTATCATATAATGAAAATATTTGTTTTATAATAAAAACTATTGCAAATGTTAAAATTACCATATGTAATCCAGAAATAGACATTATATGAGATAGGCCAGATTTATTCATAATTTTTAACATATCTTTATTAGCTAGATTTCTTTGCCCAGTTATTATTATTGACAACAAATTCATTGATAAACTGTCTTCTTTGACTGATAAAATTCTTATGGCAATTTTTTCTCTAAAATTCGATAATAGTTGTTTTATAGTTAATTTATCTTGTTTTTCTAAATATTTTAAAATTTTTCCATTATAACCAAGTCCACCTATCTTTTTAAAATAAAAATACATCTGCAAATCAAAATCAGAATCAAAATTTTTATTCTGAATCGGCAACACGTTTGCTTCTATTTGTACTTTGCCATATTCAACATTACTATTATCAGACATTTTTATTCTCAAGAATTTTGGGTCTTTGAAATCTTTATCTTTCGAAAATCTAGAATTTTTATTTATCGGTTTTATTGATTCTATTTCAACAGTTATATACCTAGATAATTCACCATTATCTTGAAACTTTAACATCTTATCGTCTATTTTTCCTATTATCTGAACTTTACCAAGATTATACTTGACATCAGGATATTTATAATTATTGATATGATTGTAACTTCTAAAAAGACCAAGTGATATAAATATGCAAATTATTGATAAATATCTAATTAAATACTTATTTGTATAAATAAGTAATATTAAAGAAATAAAGACAATTGGCAAATAGATATAGGATTTTATGCAGGAATTAAAACCCATAAAACATCCTATCAAAAAAAATACGGGTAACCATAATATATGGTTATCCTGTTCGTCAAAAAACAATCAAAAATCATTAAAATTTCAATCTATAGGAAAGTCTTATACCCCAAGAGCTCAAATTAAATTTTTCTTTCGTAAATTTACTAGTTTTATATACTTCACGCTCAAATTTTCTTGCAAAATCTAACATTATCCCATTCTTAAATATATAACCTATGTTAGCTCCAAATAATTGACTATAAGCAGTATCAAAACTTTCTTCAAAATCCATTTTTAAACTATAATTTATTCCAAAATTCCAACCACTATAAAAAAATGGTAAATTAGTGGTTATGAAACCGACATGCCTTCCCATATCACCATTATAGTTATTAACATATACAGCTTCAGCCGATGCTGCATAACCAAGATTAAATTGTCCTTCTTCAACAATATATTCTACACCTGCGAGAAAACTAGACTCATTCTTTTTAAAATCATAACTTTTCGGTCTTAAATTTTTATATGCAAAATTCATACGTATATTTTCTTTAATCAAAAAATCACTAGAAAACGAAAAATTTAAAAAATCTTTTGTACTACCTATACTATAATCAGCTTCATAAGAATTCCTTAAACCAAAAAGACTACTGCTCAAGAAAGTTCTATCCTTATTAAATAAATCTAATCTTAGATTTAACATAGGTAATTGCATTACAACAAAAATACCTAAAACTTCAGATAACTTATACTGATCAACTATATTTTGGCCAAAAATTCCATAATATCTATCATTCTTATATGCTAAACCAAAATTTGGATTAAATTTACCAATACCAGCACAAAAATATTCTTCTTTATATTCTATAAAGACTTCCTCAAAAATAAATCCATATGATTTAAAAAAATATAAATCTCTCTTTAATGTAGACTCATTCCCATAGCTATCATTATACACAGACTTTATATCATTTATTTGCTCTGATGTTGGCCTAAGCAATATTCTAGTACCCAATAAAAAATTATTGGTAAAATTTAAATTAAGCTTAGTATTAATATTAGTAAATAAAAAGTTCTTTTTATCGTCAACAGCACCATCATTGCTATCAAGTAATTTATCGTATTTTTCTTCAATAGAAATAGAGCCACTTACGTATGGAAAATAATATGTATCCTTTTTTATTACCTCTGAAAATGCCTTTTTAAGCATAAAAAAAGGTATAATAAATGTCACTAAGTATCTATAAATCTTCATTATTTTAATAAAAATATATTGTAATGATTTATAAACCATTTCATAAATTAAGTCAATTATTTTATATCTACAATAGCTCAACATCTTTTAAAGCTGATTTGTGATAATCTAACAAATTAACTTTTATTATATAAACAAAATAAAAAAAACTGACCATATGTGTTATGGTCAGTTGCAGAATATAATGATTTATTATAATCAAAAACCTTGATAATCTTAATAATTAATATCATAGAAATCGAAAAAATTAACATCTTCTTGGTTTTCAACAACAAGAGCAACAGCTTCAACAGGAGCGGCAACTTGCTTGTTTAATCGTTTTATTTCTCTTGCTCGCTTTCTTTGTAAGAAGATAAATTTATTTCTAACATTTAAAGCAGTACTATTAGGAAAACAAGTTACTATGTGAGCCCATCTATTTGGAAACATTTCCTCCATTTTTATCAGTTTATCTACTTCTTCTTGAGTCCATAGTTCACGATTAATTGTAGGATTAAGATAACATAACCACCTTTCCTTGCATTGTCGTGCATTTCTTCCAGGCATATTTGTAGCAATAGCTAGCCAATTTTCTTCTACATTTAATTCAACAAGTTCACTTAGCCTATTATCCTCTTCTGTGGTGAATTTAAATTTTATTCGTCTAGGAGCAGTTGTAGCAATCAAATTATTACTATACAATAATCCTAAAACAGTAGTTAAAGTTAACAAAGATACTATTGAATAGGAATATAATTTATTTTTATTTTTCATAATAAAACCTCCATTTTATCGGTTTTAACCGACAAGATTAATATTATTAAATTTTTTAAATTACGTCAATATAGTTTAAAAAATATTTTCAAAAATTATAAAGTTTACTTTTTTCAATATATGTTTATACTATATCGCAATAGAAAATATTTTATTTTAAGGTGACAAAAAAATATTTTGGTACAGATGGTATTAGAGCAAAAGCTAACACATTCCCAATGACAGCAGAATTTGCTCTAAAACTTGGATTAGCAATAGCAAAAATAATAAAAAAAGACGACAATAAAAAAAATAGTGTTGTTATCGGCAAAGATACAAGACTATCATGTTATATGCTAGAATCGGCTTTGACAGCAGGACTGACAGCAGGCGGAATTAATGAAGTTTTCTTAATAGGTCCTATTCCGACTCCAGGTATAGCTATGTTGGTTAGATCAATGAGATGTGATCTTGGAATAATGATATCAGCATCACATAATCCATATTATGATAACGGTATAAAAATTTTTGATTCAAATGGTATAAAGTTTCCAGATCATATAGAAGAAGAAATAGAAAAGGTAATAGATAATGATTTAAATAATAATCTACCAATAGAAAACAAAATAGGACGAGCTTGGAGATCGGACAATTACATATATCAACAGAGATACATAGAATATGTTAAGAGTAATTTTCCAAAAAATCTGGATTTGCAAGGATTAAAAGTCGTTGTAGATTGCGCAAATGGGGCAAGCTATAAAGTCGCACCAACTGTGTTTTGGGAACTTGGAGCAGATGTAGTTAGAATAGGATGTCAACCTACTGGTATAAATATAAACGAAAATTGTGGTTCTATAAAACCTCAACTATTACAAAAAACTGTTCTAGATGAAAAAGCCGATATCGGAATAGCTTTAGATGGAGATGCCGATAGAGTTATAATAGCTGATGAAAAAGGAGAAATAGTAGACGGTGATAAAATTATAGCTCTAATAGCTAAAAAAATGTTAGTTGAAGGCACACTTAAGAAAAATACTGTAGTTGTAACACAAATGTCAAATTTTGGTCTGGAACTGTACCTTAAAAATTTAGGTATAAATGTTGTTCGAACAAATGTTGGTGACAGATATGTTGCTGAAGAAATGAGAAAATGGGGTTATAATTTTGGAGGAGAACAATCAGGCCATATCATATTAGGTAACTATTCTACAACAGGAGATGGTATATGTTGTGCTTTACAGATTATGTCAATGTTACAGTTAGCTAAACAAAAAGATAAAAAAATTAGTTTAAGTGAAATAAGTAATATTTATGAAACTGTTCCACAAAAACTTGAGAATATAAAATTTGATAAAAGTCAACAAAACCCATTGGAATTAGAAGAAGTAAATAACTTTCTAAAAAAATGTACTGAGGAATTATCTGGAATTGGTAGAATACTTGTGAGAAAATCCGGCACTGAACCATTACTACGAGTTATGGTCGAGTGTAAAGATGAAGAAAAGTTAAATAAAACGATTGTAAGTATTTGTGAGAAAATTGGTGAATATATATAATACTTTACATATTAATTTTATAACAAAAAATTAATTTATTATCAATAATACTGTAATTTATGCAATCAGTAAGAGGAACAAAAGACATTTTTGGAGAGGACATAATTAAATATAATAAAATAGTTAATGCAGCTAGGTCTATTTCAAAATTATATAATTTCAAAGAAATTAGAACTCCTACTATAGAATTTAGTGATGTTTTTGAAAGAAATCTTGGTGAAACTTCAGATATTGTGTCAAAAGAAATATATAAATTTCAAGATAGAAGCGGTAATAATATAAGTTTAAGACCAGAATTTACTGCCGGGATTGTTAGAGCTATACTAACTAATCCAGAATTAAGAGATAAATTTCCTGCGAGATTTTTTTCATATGGAGCAGTTTTTAGGTATGATAGACCGCAAAAAGGAAGATATAGAGAATTTAATCAAATAAATTTTGAATGTTTTGGTGATAGTAGTTATATGTGTGATTTTGATATAATTTACATGGCAAATCAGATTTTAAAAAATTTAGGTATCTTTAATGTAAAATTAGAATTAAATTCTTTAGGCTGTGATGATAGTAGAAAAAAATTTGAAGATTCGCTAAAAATTTATTTTGAAAAATACAAGAATGAATTATCTGATGATAGTAAAATTAGATTAGAAAAAAATATCTTAAGGATTCTTGATAGTAAAGATGAAAATGATAAAAGATTATTAGAAAATGCTCCAAAGATAAGTGATTTTTATATTACTGACGATAAAATATTTTTAGAAAACTTAGCCAACAAGTTGTCTGAATTTGGTATTAATTTTGAAATAAATCAAAATTTAGTAAGGGGACTAGATTATTATACCTCAACAGTATTTGAATTTACAACAAATGACTTAGGAGCACAGTCTACAGTATTTGCTGGTGGCAGGTATGATAAGCTTATGAAACAGATGGGTGGAGCTAATATTCCAGCTTTTGGTTGTGCGGCTGGAATAGAAAGATTAATGTTACTAATAAGCAATAGCGATAATAGTATAAGGCCAGTGTCTGTGATACCTATAACTGAAAATGAAATTAATTATTGTATAAACATACAAAATATACTAAGAAACAATAGTACATTATGTGAGATGCATATTGAAGGTAAAATGAAAAAGAAGATGGATAATGCAAATAAAATATACAGCAAATTTGCAATTATAGTTGGCGAAGAAGAAGTAAAAACAAACAAAGTTAAAATAAAAGACCTTGATATTGGAGGTGAATTTAGTATTAATTCGTCAGAAATTATTAAATTTTTAACAGTTTAATATTATGAGTAATTATTCAATTAGAAGTTTTAAAGATAAAAAGCCAATAATACATGAAAGAGCAATTATAGGTGACAATGTCGTTATAATAGGTGATGTTATAATAGAAGAAAATGTAAATATTTGGCCGAATACAACTATTAGAGGCGATTTAGCAAGAATACATATAAAAAAGAATACAAATATACAGGATAATTCTGTAATCCATGTAGATTATAATACACCTTGCATAGTTGGAGAAAACTGTATAGTGGGACATAGAGTATTGCTCCATTCTGCAATAATAGATAATCATTGTCTTGTTGGCATGGGTAGTATTGTTTTAGATAATGCAAAAATGGAAGAGTATTCCATGCTTGGCGCTGGTTCAATGTTAACCAGTAATAAAATAATAAATTCAAAACAACTTTGGTTTGGTTCTCCAGCAAAATATTTTAGAGATATAACAGAAGATGAAATAAAACATGGTTTAGCAGCTATAGATCATTATATGAGCATGGCTAAAAATATATTTAAAAACTAGTTTATTTAAAAATACTTGCTTTCTAATTCAAGTAATTTTAATTTTATATCTAATCCACTTGAATAACCAACGAGTTTACCATTGCTGCCTATAACTCTATGGCATGGTACTAAAATCGGCAAATTATTTTTATTATTTGCCATTCCAACAGCTTTGCAAGCTTTAGGATTACCAATTTTTATAGCTATGTCTTTGTAGCTAAGCGTCTCACCATAAGGTATATCTTCCAAAGCTTTCCAAACTTTTTGTTGAAAATCCGTTCCACCTTGTCTCATTTGTACATAGAATTTTTTTCTTTTACCACAAAAATATTCTAAAAGTTGTTTATATATATCTTTTATTATCGAAATTTCTTTGAAAATATAATCACTACTATTATTGTTTTTAATTTCTTTTTCAAATCTGATACCAGTAATAAAATCATTATCAGACAAGATCATCATATCACCAACTATAGTCCTATAAACATAAGTAAAAGTCATAACTAACTCCAATTATTGTTGACAAATTCCCCTACAAATTATAAATTTAGCTTTATCGGTCTCTTCGTCTAGTGGTTAGGACACTAGCTTCTCACGCTGGTAACACGGGTTCAAATCCCGTAGAGATCACCAATGATTAAATATCTATTCCATCACAATATCCGCCAATCTTTATCAAATCTTCCTTAATACTTACAAATTGAACACCACCTATAATTTTATCATCATAGTTCATATGGTATGGAAATAATATTTTAAAATTATTTATATTCATCTCGCTTTTCCAGTATTTACTTATTGTTAGATTTGAACTGCCACAAGCAATATCTTCATCAAGTCCATCATGTGGAACAAAAACTCTAGTTTCAAAATTAAAATCTTGTAAATCACTAATAGCTGTAACGCAAAAATTTCTTATATTCATCTTTTCTAAAATTTTAGCCATATCTTTAAAATTTGGTTTTAAATCCCTTAGTGTATGGTTATCGCTTAATACAAAAATCAAGTCATTAAGCTCAATAGCTCTAAACATATCAATAACATCCTTATTTTGTAAATTTATGCTATTCATAATATTTTTCATATCTTCATTTCTTTCAAAAATTTGCATATAATTATGCATTTTTTGCTCTATAAAAACCCTACCATCATTATCGATATTAGCAACTATATGATTATCTTTTATTCTTCCTTGAAAAGGTATTTTATTAAAATAAAAATCAAAACGTCCCATTCTATCAAATTGCTTTCCTTTGAAAAATATTTTATTTAGAATAAAAGCTGCAGCTATTGTACCATGACCACACATATATGCTTGAGAACCATCCAAATTATAATAATATATTTCATAATCATTTCCAACTGTATTTTTTATAAAACAAGATATTGGAGTACCCTCTTCTTTACTTTTTTCAGACATATAGTCTCTAGAAAACTCATCATCATTGTCTAATATAAATATTGTGGCAGGATTGCCTGCAACTTCCGTTTTAAGAATATTAAGATTATTAAAAGTAAAGGATAATACTCTATATTTTTTCATCTATTATACAAGTGATAGTTACATTAATATGTAGAACATTATTTTATAATTTTATAAATTCAACTATTTAATCAATAAATATTGATAATCAGTTATATATTAATTTTATTTACTTTATAAAGTTTAATTTAGTTGTTTTTTATTTAATACTGAATTATAATTCTTACTCATATAATGATATTATGGTATTTGGTAAAACGTATGCTTAATTCTAAAAAGCGTATTATATTTTTGTTATTATTTTTTATTCTATTTCATAATTTTGCTGTTATGGCAAATATAGATGTTCCAGACAGTGATGTTATTCAATTTTCAGGAAGGCTACATTTTGACTTGCTTTACAATAATAATAAAAATAAATTATTAAATAAAAACAGTAATTGTATAAAAGATTTATCTAATAACCTAAATTCTTTTTATGTTTCTTCAATAATGTTTAATACAAAATTTAAACTTTCACCTGACAGTTTGATTGTACTAAAATTAGATAGTAAACCAAATTCTATCAATGTTAAAGAACTATATTTAACATACACATTTAGTGACAAAGTATATTTCATATTAGGACAAACAGCTGTTCAATCATCTTTAGAAAGCATTGGTTACAATTATACAATTTTTAACAATTATTCACTATTTAGTAGTTCTAATTTATTTGCGTCATATACGAGTGGTTTTATATTAAAATATCTAGATAAAAATTATGGTGCTTATATTGGTATTTATAGTAATAGTATACATGATAAGCCTAGTGTAATTAGTAAATTAACTTTTATTGGACGTGCTTACTTTAATCCAATTAGAAATGGAGATAATGTAATTCACATAGGTATGAATACATATCAAGAAAACAAAAATAATAAAATTGACAACTTTAAAGATTTATATCCTTTCAAACAGATTCAAAGGGTAGGTGTTGAATTAGCAATAAATTATTCAATATTTAACTTTCAAAG
The DNA here is from genome assembly GCA_949298005.1 of uncultured Alphaproteobacteria bacterium. Classification (GTDB taxonomy): domain Bacteria; phylum Pseudomonadota; class Alphaproteobacteria; order Rickettsiales; family UBA1997; genus CALXRO01. Next base: position 17,798 of record CASFUN010000066.1, read on the forward strand.
CGAATATAGAACATCT
>CASFUN010000067.1 GCA_949298005.1 uncultured Alphaproteobacteria bacterium
CGTTTTATCCCTGAAAACATCAGGGTTATAGTCTATATACGCATTTACCTCTTTTTGTATATCTTCATATTGAGTATAAAACTCATCTTTTTTTTGCTTTTTTGCTTCATGCAGATTCTTGTTTGGCAAAGTATTATATCAATAATCAACTGTATAAAAAGTATATTTTTTATTAGAAAATTCAAGTATTAAATTTAAAAAACTTAATAGCATTTTCTGTTGTTTTTTTACATATATAATGGAGATCCAAATTTAACAATTCCGACAGAAATTTAGCTATATAATATATATTTGCAGGTTCATTTTCTTTACCCCTTAATGGTACAGGTGACAAATATGGTGCATCCGTTTCAGCGAAGATTCTATCTAACGGTATTGTTTTTGCTATATTTTGTAGTTCTATGGCATTTTTAAATGTTAATATGCCAGAGAAAGAAATAAAACCGCCAAGATCTAAGCTTTTATATGCAAGTTCTTTGCTAGATGAAAAACAATGTAGTACAAAATCAAAGCTGCCATTTTTCATTTCGCTCTCTAATATATCTATCATATCATTATCGGCATCCCTGGTATGTACAATTAGTGGTAGTCTAGTTTTTCTGCATGCTTCTATGTGTATTTCAAAGTTTCTTTTTTGTTTTTTCTTATTCTCGTCATTATAATGATAATCTAATCCGGTTTCACCTATTGCAATAACTTTATCGTTGTTAGTATATCTTAAAATGTCGTCTAATTCTATTTCATAATTATCAACTTCTTCCGGGTGGTGTCCAACAGAACAAAAAACATTTTCATATTTATTAGATAGCTCTATTATTTTTGTTACTTCATTTATATTTGTGCATATATTATTTATTATATTCACATTATTATTTTTGGCATTAGATATATCTTTTTCTATTTATATATTTTGTAAAAAATTTTATTGTTAATGTGTGTCTATTAAGTTTATTTCTTTTTACATGTTAGTTATAAAGATATTAATTGATTATAATCTTAAAGTATTAAGGTATCAAGGTAACGATTAAACAAACAACTTCATCTTATTCTCAACAAGGGAATTTAAGACTTTATATGTTTTAATTCCCTTAGAACTCTTAATAAATACTAGATCGTTATCTTCTAGGTATGATTTAATATTATCAACCATATTATCAATTGTATTAAACTTAACTCTATTTACAGTAGAGCCTTCCAAAGAATCACTCAGCTGATTCATATATTGTCCAACTGTTAATAATAGGTCAATTTTGTTGTTTATTAAGTGTTCTTTGAGACCGAGATGAAATTCTAGAGTTTTATTGCCGGCTTCCAATATATCCCCCCAAATACATACTTTTCTTTTGTTATTCCCTTGTTTGTAAATATTATCCATAAGTTTTAAACCGCTGATGAATACTTCTGGATTTACAGCATTATATGAACCATTTATTATAGTTAAATTTATGTCTTTGTCATATTTTTTATATTTGGTATATTCTATGTTGTTTCTACCTCTTGTAGTTTCCGCATTAGATAAAGTATCTAATACTTTATCTATATCCAAATTCAAATAAAAAGCTACACATAGTAGGGCTTGTGTATTGTAGGCTATATTATAATCAATATTATTGAATATTTTTTCGTAAGTTTTGTGATTCACTGAATATTTTACTGTTGCTTTATTGTTATTGACTTTGTGTTCTAATAGAGATATTTCTGTATCTTTTGTTTCGCTACCAAAGGATATAATTTTTATATTTTTTTCAAGTGCTTTTTTTTGTAAAAAGTCATACCATTTATTATCTTTGTTTAAAACAACAACTTTAGTGTTGTTTCCCATGATTTTTGATTTTTCTATAGCAATTTCTTCTTCGGAAGAAAAACAACCAAAATGGGCTTGCTTTACATTTAAAATAACAGATATCTCTGGTTTGATAAAACTTTCTATAATATCCATTTCGCCTTTTGCGCTCATCCCCATTTCGTATATTGGAAATTGTGTGTCGCTTGGTGTATTTGTTAAAGTTGTGAGTACACCTGTGTAATTATTAAAACTTTGTTCGTTACAATGAGCTTTACCGAATTCTGATAAACATGTATAAAATAGATCTTTTGTCCCGGTTTTACCGATACTTCCTGTTATACCTATAACTGGATTTTTTAATCTGTTTCTTGAGAAAATAGCTAATTTCTCAAATGCCTTACTAGTATTTTTTACAAGTATTATTCTACTATTTTTTTCTATGTTTTCTGGTAAATATTCAGCTAGAACTACTGTGTCATTTCTTGATTTTAATGTATCAGATATAAATATATGTCCATCGGTTTTTTCGCCTTTTCCAGCAATAAATAATGTATTTTCTTTAACTTCTCTATTATCAAAAACAACATGATTTACCTGATAATTATAGTCGTTATCTATATAAATAATTTCTGATTCTAAAGCTGTTTTTATATCATTTTTATTGTAAAGCATAAATATTAAATCTTTTAGATAAAAAACAACATATATCTAAAATAATTACTTTCAATATTTAATATTATTTAGACTTTCTTTGATTTTTTTGAGACTGTTATGGAAGCAATTACTACCAAAACCATGCCTATAATTTGTAAAAAAGTTACTTTTTCACCAAGTATAATTATGCCTAATAAAACACAAACGACCGGTGATAGTGTTAAAATGACCCCAGTCTTAATTGCTCCTATAGTAGTTATAGCCATGAATTGCGTTATATATGGTATAACAAAATTTAAAATAGCAGAAGCTAAAAGAAGTAACATAAGTTTAAAATTAATAACAATATTAGTAATATTGATATCAATATTACTAAAAATCATATATATTAATGATGAAAAAGAAGCTCCTAGAAAAGCATAAAACCAATATACATTATGGTTAATTTTTGTTTTAAATTCCTCAGTGATTATTGAATATAATGAAGCAAAAATTGCTGCCATTATAGATAGAAGGATTCCTCTAATTACCAATGAATCTGTAAAGTTCATATTGCCTATTATTAATAATAAACCTATTAACATTATTGATAAACTCGTTAATTCTCTTTTTGAGATTTTTCTTTTGAAAAATGTGAAATATATAAAAGTTGTAAATATGGGACTACTAAAAGCTATAACTTTTTGAACCCCAGCATCAATATAATTTAATGATTTCAAAACAGATATGTTGCAACAAAATAATGCTAAAAATCCGGCAGCTATAAACGAGAGTAAAAAATCTTTCTTTTTTATTTTTAAAGAGTGCAAATTTTTTTCTTTGATTAACAAAACAAAGAACATAATTAAAGTACTAATAAGACTTGAAGAAAAAAATACCATCTCACTACTTATGTTGTATTCATAAATATATTTTGCAAATATACCAAGTGTAGCAAACAATATAGCTGTTATTAATGCGTAAATAGAACCGATATTAGACATAAATATATGTTTTTTTTTGAAGAGTTTATTTTTTATGATATAATAAGTCAATAAATACTTGATTTAAGATGTTAATTTGGTATACTTAATTCAACATGCATATTTAATGAATTTATTTTTTGGTAATGAATGATTTTAAAGAGAATACAAAACAATTTATAAAGAGATTATTAAGAAATGATTTAACACAAATAATTCTAAGCAAAATAATTGCTTTCTATATGAAATTGGTTTTTAAAACATCAAGAATTGTTATAAATAATAAAGAGAAATATATAAAAATACTTGAAAGAGAAAAGGGATGCTTTGTAGTTGCTTGGCATGGAAGGATGTTTATTGCACCAACAATCCTTTCATTTATAAATAAAGAAGTGAATTATAAAAGAAAAATGTTTTTTCTTGCTTCAAAGCATCGAGATGGAAAAACTGCTGGTAAGATTATGAAGATTTTTGGGTTTGATGAAATATCTGGTTCTACTATAAATAAAAATGATAAGGATAAACTTGGGCAAGCAAGTAATATGGGTGCCATTGTTTCAGTGAGGAAAATTATGAAGGAGTTAAAAAATAATAATATTGTATGCTTACCACCAGATGGACCAAGAGGGCCTTTGGAAGAAATTAACGGTGAAGTTATAGCTATAGCTAAGAAAGTGAATGTGGAGATATTACCTGCTGTAATTTCTTATTCTTTCAGAATAAAATTAGGTTCTTGGGATAGATTCCAGATACCATTACCTTTTGGAAGGATATTAATTGAGTTTGCTAGTCCACTAACTTTTGACGATTATAATGATTTAGAAAAGTCAAAATACTTACTTAAAGAAAAAATGACTAATTTTAGTTGATCTAATTACTATTTACCCCATCTATCATGTACCCAAAACCATTGCTCTGGGTTTTCTCTAACCCATTTTTCTACTGTATTATTTAAAGCTTGTATAAATTCTTTTTCATCTTCTATTTTTGATATTTCTTTTTCCTCATTTAGTTCGAGTTCAAATTTTGTAGAATATCTATTTCTTGTATTTCTTAAACTATATAAGGGAACCATTGTTTTTTTTATAAAAATATAAGCACTTTTATTAGTATGTGATTTTAATTTAAAAAATTCAGATTCTATACCATTCATTTCATCTTTTTGGTCGACTAATATTATAACATTTTCTCCTCTCTTGATACTTCTAAGTATATTTAGTGCTGCGTTTTCTTGTTTTGCTATCATATTAACTCCAAGTTTTTTTCTAGGATTTATAGTATATTTTGGTTCTAATAATGGATTGTTTTGTTTTCTAAAAACTACAGAAACTTTTATCCCTAAATCAATTAATGACCTTAATGTCATCTCCCAATTTGATATATGAGCTGAAAAAATTATACTTCCAGTTTTACTTTTATTTATTTTATTAATTATACTTTTAGTTTTTTCGCTAACTTTAACGTATTTAAATATTTTATTTTTTTTAAAACTATAAACGTAAGGGTATTCTCCGGCAAATTTTCCAAGATTATACCAAACACCAAACATTATCTGCATTCTTTTAAGATATGATAGCTCTGGCATAGCTATTTTTAAATTTTTTAAAACTAAATATGTTCTTGGTATGAATGGGCATAATAAAACAGCCAATATACCAAAAACTGTGCTTAATAATTCTATTGGTAATACTTTAGATAAAAAAATAACAAAAATATAAAATATAAATGTTATCACATCAGCTATTGTTTTAAAAAAACCTCTATATTCCATATAACCTCAACATTTTGATAAAACTATTCTGATTTAGATCAATTTTAATATCAATATAATCAACGTTTTTTTTAAAATCTTTATCTAGTTTAACCCAATCTTTTTTAGTAGTTATTAATTTCTTACCTAAATTTTTTAACATTTTGACATCTTTTTCTTTATAAGAATAATGATCACTAAATACTATAAAATCTGTAAATTTTATGTCGTTCTCTTCAAGAGTTTTTTTAAATTTTTCTGGATGCCCTATGCCACAAAATGCAACATATTCACCAAAAAAATTGTTTTCCTTTATGATAATATTACCTTTTAAAAAAGGTATCAAATTTTTTTCACATAAATCGATTAAATTATATTTATCCTCACCTATTATAATTGCAAAATTAACTTTACATATAATATCTTTGAATTTTTCTCTTAATGGTCCAGAAGGTATTATATTTCCATTACCTAAACCATATTCACCATCTATAACAAGTATTGATCTATTTTTATAAAAAGTCGGGTTCTGTAGACCATCATCAACTATAATATAGTCATAATTTTTATCTATAAGACTATTTATATATTTTAAACCAGAAACTCTATTTTTAGAAATAAACACATCACCAAGTTCTTTTAATATAATTGGTTCATCTCCAAAAAGTTTAGTATTTTCTTCAACTACCTTTTTTATTCCATTAAATTTTCCGCCATAACCTTTGCTTAAAAAACAAAAATTTTTCTTATTCTTCTTTAAAACATCTGCTATTTCTATTACTAATGGTGTTTTACCACTGCCACCAACTGTTATGTTTCCCACGCATATTACGGGAATTTTTGATCTGTATGGCTTAATATTTATAGAACACCTTAACTTATAAAAAAAATAATATACAACCGAAAAAGGCTTTAAGAGTATAGAAATAACATTGTTTTTTTGCCAAAATTCTGGAGTTTTCATTTTTTCCAAAAATAAATTAATTTTCTAAAATTATAAAATAATAGTATTCTGAATTTATTCCATTTACTAACTTCTTTTACATCATTTTTTGAGTATATATCATATTCAGTTATTATATCTTTATCAATAATTCTCAATTTACCTATTACATCATCTTTTTTAATGGGAGCTGCTATATATTTATTATATACAACTTTTACACTTATTCAGTCTATGTTTGTTTTTTTTACTGGAAAATATATATCTTGCTTAACGTATATAACTGCTTTTTGATTTTTACTAAATAATATATCAGCTTCACCGACGATATCACCATTCTTAAAGAGATTTAAACATTTGTATGCCGAGAATCCATAGTCAAATAGCGATTTTATTTCACTTAACCTTTCTTTTTCGTTTCTAGAACCATTGACAACTGCTATTAATCTTTTATAACATTTTTCAGCTGATGCGGACATTGAATATTTTCCTTGTTCTGTATAACCTGTTTTTATTCCATCAGCTCCTCTATATTCAGATAATAGCAAATTTTTATTTTTTTGACTTACATTATTATATGTGAATGACTTTATAGAAAAATACTTATTATAATATTTTTTATAGTTTTGTATTAAAGCTGATGACAAAATAGCTAAATCATGAACTGACATGTAATGAGTTTTTTCATATAAACCATTTGGGTTGCTAAAGTGTGTATTTTTCATGCCAAGTCTTTTTGCTGTTTCATTCATCCTGTCGACAAAATTTTCTATACTACCAAGACTACCTTCTGCTAATACTATAGCTGCATCATTCCCAGAAACAACAAGCAATCCTTTTAATAAATCGTCGATACTGACTCTCCACTCTGGCTCTAGAAACATTCTAGTACCGTCCTGTCTCCAAGCTCTTACGCTAACCTTGAATTTATCGTTAATATTTATATCTCCGGATTCAATTAATTCAAATATAACATAAGCTGTCATTATTTTTGTCATGGATGATGGAGCCGAAATTTCATCTTTATTTTTTTCATACAAAATTTCAGATGTATCAAAATCCATTAATATTGCATAATCTGACTCTAAGTTAGTTATATGTGCATTTAATTTGCTTGTGTTTGTAAATTGGAGCAGCAAGGATAATAAAACAAAATATAAAAAGTACATTATAGCTTTTTGATTTTTTAAAATTAAACTATTAAAATAGTTAGTTTAATATAAATATTAATTAATGAAAAATATAAATCCAGAAGAAAAGGATGGTCTAAACTCTCTTTTTTTAAAAAATATAGTCTTGTTTATAGTATTTTTTACTATATCAGAGATTTTTATAGTTAGACCACTGAGAAAAAAAGTTGAGAGAAGACGAGAATTGGCAAAATCAGAATTTGTAAACAAGAATAAAAAAACGGAAAATGATAACATAACGGAACTTA
>CASFUN010000068.1 GCA_949298005.1 uncultured Alphaproteobacteria bacterium
AATTAACTGCTGATTTAATTGAAAGAACTATTGAACCTTGTAAAAAGGCATTAGCTGATGCTAATTTAAAATCCACTGATATAAATGAAGTTGTATTAGTTGGTGGTATGACAAGAATGCCAAAAGTACAAGAAACTGTTAAAAATTTCTTTGGTAAAGAACCACATAAAGGTGTAAATCCTGATGAAGTTGTAGCTGTTGGAGCTGCTATACAAGGTGGGGTTTTACAGGGTGATGTAAAAGATGTACTTCTTCTGGATGTAACTCCATTGTCTTTAGGTATAGAAACAATGGGTGGAGTATTTACAAGATTAATAGATAGAAATACTACAATACCTACTAAAAAAAGTCAGGTTTTTTCAACTGCTGAAAACAACCAGCCGGCAGTAACAATTAAAGTTTTCCAAGGTGAAAGAGATATAGCTGCCTATAATAAATTACTTGGTGAATTTACACTGGATGGTATCCCCCCTGCTCCAAGAGGTATGCCACAAATAGAAGTAACTTTTGACATAGACGCAAATGGTGTTGTTAATGTATCCGCAGTTGATAAAGGTACAAATAAAGCACAAAACATAACTATAAAGTCATCCGGTGGTTTAACGGAAGAAGAAATAGAAAAAATGATGAAAGATGCAGAAGCTAATGCAGCTAGTGATAAAGCTAAAAAAGATTTGGCTGATGCTAAAAATCAAGCTGATACATTAATTTATTCGATAGAGAAGTCTATGACTGATTATGGCGATAAATTATCTGATGATGAAAAAAAATCTATAAATGATGAAATAGAAGCTACTAAAAAAGTGTTAGAAGGTGAAGATTTAGAAGCTATAAAAACAGCTACTGAAAAATTAACAAATGCTTCTATGAAACTTGGTGAAAAAATATATCAGAATCAGCAAAATAATTCATCTGCTGATTCTACTGCTGGAACTACAAATGATGATGGTTCAATAAATGGTGAATTTGAAGAGAAAAGGTAATCTAGTCAGTTAATTAGTTTTTATATAAAAAATATGGCCGATTTAATATATTTATTAAATCGGTTTTAGTTTGAATTTTACTATATACATGATATAATTAACATTATTAATTAAACAAGATAAGTTGTGAACGAAGATAAGATACAAAATAATTCAATAGATGATCATAATATAAATGAAAACAATATTGATGTAAATTTAATAGATAAAAACGAAAATTATGAAGAAAATATATTTATAAGTATTATATATGCACTAGTTTTGGCTGTCTTAATAAGAAGCTCACTTTTTGAACCATTTCATATTCCATCAGGCTCCATGAAACCTGGACTTTTAGAAGGTGACTATATTTTTGTTTCAAAATTTAAATATGGTTATTCTCGATACTCGTTTCCATTTGGAATTCCTATAATAAAAAATAGAATATTTGATTTTAAAAAACCGAAAAGAGGAGAAGTTGTAGTATTTAAATTACCATCAGATAATAAAACAAATTATATAAAACGCTTGATAGGACTACCTGGAGATAAAATACTTGTAAAAAACAATATACTATATGTTAATGATGTTGAAATTCCCAGAGAATACATTGGAGAATATTATGATAGGAGAGAATTTTGGACTTCACTAGTTTTTAATGAACATCTAGAAGATAAAAATGTAAAAGTATTACAAAAAAAAGAATACGATCCTATGGGAGATGGATATTTTATAGTTCCAGAAGGCCATTATTTTTTTATGGGAGATAATAGAGACAATTCGTTAGATAGTAGATTTAAAGAAACTGGATTTGTACCATATGAAAATATAATTGGTGAAGCAAAATTGATATTTTTTTCTAAAGATGATTCACTTTTTAAATTTTGGAAATGGCATAAAATTTTAAGGTTCCAGAGATTTTTTAAAAGGATTGTTTAGATATAATCATTCTATAAATTTTTCTTAGGTATTTTATTATTGATACTTACAACATAATTAATATAATAAACAAATAAAAAGCATATGGTACTTACACTAAAGAAGGTAGTGAAATAACACTAGAATTTAAAAATACCATTGATAATTTAGCTCAATCATTAAAAAGTATATTCTCTAAATAATATACAACAATCATCTGATGAATTTTCTAAAATTCCTTATAATTTAAAATGAGTAAAGATATCTGTTTTTTTAAAAGTTAAGTTACTTGCAATTTCTTGATTGTCAAGACTAAATCTTATATTATATAATAATGTAAATTATAATTTTTGTTCTTTAAATAACATTATTACAGATACTCCTATTATTTAGTTTTTCAAAATCAAAACTATTTACTATATACACAAAATCATTTATATTCTATATACAGAAATAACAATTATTTACTCCTTTAAAATTTTCATATTCATATTCAATAGAAATTTGTACATAGTAATTATTTATATTCTGAATTTGTAATATCAAATGACAATTCTTCAAATCTGTTTTATTATTATCTCTGACGTAAATTAAACCTTTACAAATTCGTTACTTAAACTTAAAATCAACTACTTCGCCTGTGATTTCATTATAATTAAAATGAGTAGTTATTTTTTCATGAGTTTTAGAATGTTTGTTCCTAAAGTCTTTTGTGCTTAGTTCTACTAGTTGAAATAGAGCTTCTAAATTTATCTAAACCACATCTGTCCGAATTAATACTATACTGAGGACAAGTATCTGTCTCTTTGCGGATACTATGTGCAAAATATGCTACTAAAATAATATCGTCATGATCTATAATAATAAGACATTCGCCACTAGATATATCAATTAGCTTATTTCCTGTTCTAGAAATCCCTAGATTTTTATTATTTCTAAAGTATTTAAATATTTCATATTTATAACTTTTTATGACTTCTTCACATATTTTATCTCCTGGGTAGTCATCTAAAATTATCAATTCAAAACCTTCAAAAGATTGATATAATATACTTTCTAGACATTCAACCAAATATTTTTTTGGTTTGTAAATAGGTAATAAAACTGAGGCTTTTGGTATTAAACAGTATAAGTAATTATATTATAAAGCTATAATTACAATATGATATATTTAAAATAATTCAAGTATTTCTAGACAATCAATTTATGTAGATTTATTAGAAAAACAATAATACAAATCTTACTTGACTTATATCAATAAAACATGCTATAATTATTAAGCTAGTTTATTCTAACTAACACATTTATTATTTTATCAACTATGTTATTTTTTATGACCTAAATAACTTATTACATATATTTTTGGAGTTAAATTATGGAAAAAGAAACAAAAAGAAGAGGTAACTTTGAAGTTTCAAACAAGGATTTAATTAATTTTTCTAGAATGGATTCAATAACTCTGTTGGAAGAATTAAAGACTGATTTAAGACATGGATTAACAACTGAATATGCAGAAGATTTACAAGATGAGTATGGTTTTAATGAAGTGTGTACAGGCAACGATCATGAATGGTATATAGTCTTATTAGAATCTCTTTTTAATCCTTTCAATATAGTACTTATGGTTTTGGCTATTATATCGTTTTTTACAGGCGATGCAATGGCTGGAATAACTATAGTTTTTCTAGTTATAATGAGTAGTTTAATAAAGTTTATTCAAGAAAGTAAATCAAACAAAGCTAGTGAAAAACTAAAATCTATGATAAGAACAACTGCTACCACTCTTAGAGATGGCAGAAGAAAAGAAATAGATATTTCAGAATTAGTTAAAGGAGATATAGTATTTTTATCTTCTGGTGATATAGTTCCAGCAGATTTAAGAATTCTAGAATCAAAAGATTTATTTATCAGTCAATCTTCTTTAACTGGCGAATCGGAGCCAATTGAAAAATTTTCTAAATTATCTAAGCAAACATTGGATAATATGCCAAAAACCCCAATAGATTTAGAAGATTTATGTTTTATGGGTACAAATATTGTCAGTGGAACTGCTACAGCTGTTGTTATATCAATAGGTGTTAATACTTATTTTGGTTCTATGTCGAAACTTATAACTAAGAAAAAGACTAAAACTAGTTTTGATAAAGGGTTATCAGATATAAGTGTTTTCTTGATAAAATTTGTGGTTATAATGGTAATACTAGTCTTCATAATAAATGGTTATACCAAACACGATTGGCTGAATGCATTTTTGTTTGCTATTTCTGTCGCTGTTGGTCTAACGCCGGAAATGTTGCCAGTTATAGTTTCGGCAAATCTAGCTAAAGGCGCCGTGTCAATGTCTAAAAAAAGAACTGTAGTAAAAAATATAAATTCAATTCAAAATTTTGGTGCTATGGATATATTATGTTGTGATAAAACAGGTACATTAACAGAAAATATTGTTGTTCTTCAATATCATTTAGATATTCATGGTAATGAGGACTTAAGGGTATTGAGACATGCCTACTTAAATAGTAATTTTCAAACTGGCCTAAAAAATCTTTTAGATTTGGCAATAATAGATAAAGCAGTAGAAAATAGTTTTTACAATTTAAACTTTGAATATCAGAAAATAGATGAAATTCCTTTTGATTTTATGCGTCGTAGAATGTCAGTTGTACTTAAAGATAAGAAGGGAAAAATACAGATGATTACTAAGGGTGCCATAGAAGAAATGTTGGAAATTTGTAAGTATGCAGAGTATAAGGGAAGTATAATAGAAATTAATGAAGAAATTAAAAATGAGATACTAGATACGATTTTAAAATTAAATAATGAAGGTATGAGGGTTTTGGCGATAGCACAAAAAAATGAAATAGAAGATATTAATAATATAACCGTAAATACTGAAAAAGATATGGTTCTTATGGGATATTTAAGCTTTTTAGACCCGCCAAAACAGTCAGCAAAATCAGCTATAGAAGCTTTAAAAAATGTTAATGTGAAAGTAAAAGTTTTAACTGGAGATAGTGATATAATTGCAACTCATGTTTGTAAAAAAGTTGGTTTAAAAAATAATAGAGTTTTACTTGGTAGTGAAATAGAAAATATGTCTGATGAAACTCTAAGAAAGGAAGTTGAAAGAACTAACATTTTTGCTAAATTGTCGCCACAACAAAAACTTAGAATAATTAAAAATCTAAAATTAGACGGTCATACTGTTGGTTTTATGGGTGATGGTATAAATGATGCTCCGGCTATGAGAGAATCTGATGTAGCAATATCTGTTGATTCTGCGGTTGATATAGCTAAAGAATCAGCTGATATAGTATTACTTAAAAAAGATTTGAATGTATTAGTAGATGGTGTCATTGAAGGCAGGAAGATATTCTGTAATATAATAAAATACGTTAAAATGACTTTAAGTTCAAACTTTGGTAATATATTTTCTATACTTTTTGCTAGTTTATTTATACCATTTTTACCAATGTTACCTGTACAAATTTTGGTTTTAAATATACTTTATGATTTATCGCAAGTATCTATACCATGGGATAATGTTGATCAAGATTATCTTAAATGGCAAAAAAAATGGAATGTATCATCAATAAAAAAATTTGTACTATTAATTGGTCCTATAAGTTCGATATGTGATATAATTTTGTTTATTATAATGTATAAATTATTGAATTGGAATCAGATGAAATTTAACAGTGGTTGGTTTATAGCTAGTATTGTTACACAAACTATGGTTATACATATGTTAAGGACTGAAAAGAAGCCTATAATTGAAAGTAATGTATCCTATAGTGTTTTTTCTACAACCACGTTATCAATGTTTCTATCAATTTTGATACCATACACTAAATTAGGTACAGCAATACATTTGACTGGACTACCTTTATTTTACTATGGTTGGCTTTCATTTGTAGTCTTGATATACATTATTCTAGTACAAACAGTTAAGTCTTTCTATATTGGAAGGTACGATGATTGGTTGTAATAAATTTCTGATTAAATTTTAACATTTTGATTGCTTTACTAAAAAAAATTCATATAATGATAGTTATATTAAGATTTTAATACTAAAATAAATGTTAATAATACCAATGTTTAGAGAGTCATGGATTTCAATAAAATCCAATAAGCTCAGATCGTTTTTAACAATATTAGGTGTTCTAATAGGTGTTTGTGCTGTAGTTCTTATGGTAACAACTGGTCAAACAGTTAGAAATGAAATAAATAAAGAATTAGAGTCATTTGGTGGAAATAAACTTATAATAGGACCAGGGAGATCAAATAGAAAGGGTGTTAACAGTAGTGGAGGTAAACAAACCCTTAGTTATGGTGATTATGAAGCTATTAAAAAAGTAAAAGATGTTAAAGGTGCAGCAGCAACTTTTACAGCAGGTGCAATGGCTATTTATGGATCATACAATTGGCCAACTAAAGTTTTTGGAGTGACAACTGAATATTTCAGTCTTGAAAATTATGAATTAGAAAGTGGTATTTATTTTACTGATCAAGATGTAATTGATGGTTTACCATATGCAATTATAGGACAAACAATAGTTGAGAATATGTTTAGTGAGGGTGAAGACCCTATAGGAACTACCATAAGAATTGGTAATACACCATTTACTGTTATTGGGGTTTTGAAGGAAAAAGGTAGTGGTATGGGAGGTACTGACGGTGATGATATAATATTAGCACCTTTATTTACGGTAAAAAGAAGATTAAGTAAAAATAAAATACCAGATTCAGTTGCAATGATAACAGTTATGGCTGATAATGAAGAAGCATTACCTTATGTACAAAAAAGAATAGAAATTTTGCTGCAAGAAAGACATAGGCTTGCAACTTATGAAGAAAATGACTTTGAGATTATGAATCTAAAAGAAATAGCTGATAAAGTTAGTAATATAGGTGTGATATTATCAATACTTTTAGCTTCAATAGCTTCTATATCATTAATAGTTGGTAGTATTGGTATAATGAATATGATGTTGGTTTCTGTTACGGAAAGAACAAGAGAGATAGGTACAAGGAAAGCTATAGGAGCTAAGGATAATGATATTATGATACAATTTTTGTTTGAGTCTATATTAATATCTATGGTTGGTAGTTTTGTTGGTATGCTGTTTGGAATAATATTTTCACAAATAGGTGGTTATATTTTAAATAAGAATGTACCAATAAGCCTATTTACAATATTTATATCTATATTTATAGCTATACTAGTTGGTATAGTTTCTGGCATAGTTCCAGCAAATAAAGCAACTAAATTAGATCCTATAGAAGCACTTAGATATCAATAATTAATAAATTTAAATTTTATAATTTAAAAAAATTTAATTGCTTTAAATTGATACAAGAGTTGATATTATCTATTAGTTTGTCATATTTATCAACTTCTATGTTATGGAATTTTTTGAATTCCTCTCTTTCTTTTGTAGTACCATATATAGCAATATTATATTGTTTATGTATTGGATACTTGTCATAAAATATTTTTTTAGTCTTTTCTGTTAATTCTTCTATTTTTTTAGATTTTATTTCTTCAAACTTATCAACACATATTGCAACACTTTTCTTATGGCTTTCTAATTCCAAACCTTTGATTTCTGTGCATTTACCGTTTGAGATTTTGTATATTTTATTTTTCATACGTTTTACCTAGTATATTTAATTATGTAATGCTTTATACTACCACTCATAAAATTTCCATTAGCGAGAAAAAATTTTATTTTATTAATTTGATTATCATTATAAACCAAACATGAACTAACTGTTTTATAATATTTTAAAGAGGAATAATTAGTTGCTACTTTAACTACACAGGACATAAACTTTTCAGCAGAATTACTTGGATCAATATAAAATTCTATATTAGCAGAAGCTATATTTTTTATACCAGAATCTGTATATTTATCACTTGTTATTTGATATGAATTAGTTTTATTTTTATTTTTAACATAAGAATAGCTTTCACCAGAATTTGTTATTAATGACTCCCAACAATAGTCTGTTTCTATATATGTACTATCGTAACCAATATTACAAAACATGTGAGAGGTGGAACTTGAACTACCAGTTAAGCTTACGTTAAAGGATTTTATATATCTAAAATACAAATATCTAAAGCGTTTATTTGTTATAATGAAAATTTTTAAAGATATGAGTATGAAAGATACAGAAAAAGAAAAACTGCGTAAGATATATTTTGAGAGAAAGAATATGTTGACTAATCAACAGTTTGTTTTATGAAAAGTAGATATAAAAAATATTTAAAATAGGATGCGAAATGTCATTGAATAAAGTAATTTTGATAGGAAATGTCGGTAAAGACCCTGAAATAAGAACCATGAATAATGGTAATGAGGTAGCATTATTTAGTTTAGCAACT
>CASFUN010000069.1 GCA_949298005.1 uncultured Alphaproteobacteria bacterium
AATCAAAAGAATTTGTTCTGGAAAATGATTATATAAAATTAACGATGAATACAAATAGTTTAAAAATAAACAACCTTATTTTAAAAAAATATTTTGATAATGACAAAAATAATGTAAGGTTGTTAGATAATGATAATTATATAAAAATTGATTGGCTTTCTTATACTGACGATTTAATTATTCCGGATAAAAATTCTACTTGGACTTTAGTTGAACAAGATATAGAAGATAGAAATAGTGATAAGGCTGTTTTAGTTTTTGATAACAAAAATAATGTTACCTTTAAAGTAGTAATTACTTTAGATGATAAATATTTAATAAATATTAAACAAATAGTTGAAAATAATACAGGAGAAAAAATTTATATAAAACCATTTTGGTCAATCATTAAAAGTCACTTTTTAACAAAAAGCGATATGACAAGCTTCAATGGCGCTATAGGTCTTTTTAGTGGTGGTGTGAGTGAAATTAAGGCAAAAAAGATAAAAAATGATAATCTAGAGATTAAAGATTTTGAATGGGCTGGAATAACTAGTAAGTATTGGCTTACAGCCTTAGTAAATGGAGATAAAGACAATGGGAAAATAAATTTTTCTGAAAAAGATAATACTATAAGTATGCAATATACAACGAAGGAAAATATAGTTATATCAGAAAATTCATTTGCTGGTTTTTCTAATAGTCTATTTGTTGGTGTAAAAGATATGCAAATACTAAAAGAATACTCTAGAGAAAATAATATAAGATTATTGGACAGAAGTATAGATTTTGGTTTCTTCTATATTTTAGCGAAACCAATAAACACTTTGTTAAATTTTTTGAACAAAATTACTAGAAATTTTGGTGTAGCTATAATTGTACTAACTGTTATAATAAAGTCTATTCTGTATCCAATTACGAAAAAATCTATGGTTACGGTTGAAGTAATGAAAGAAGTTCAACCTAAGATAAAAAGAATTCAAGATAGATATAAAAATGATAGGATTAAAATGCAACAGGAATTAGTAAAAGTATATAAAGAATATAATTTAAATCCTTTGGCATCCATAATACCAATTTTTATACAAATTCCGGTCTTTATATCGGTATATAAAGTTATTTCAGTTAGTTTAAGTATGAGGCAAGCGCCATTTCTTGGTTTTATAAAGGATCTTTCTATTGCTGATCCAAGTAATATTTTAAATCTATTTGGCTTATTTAAATATGATACTAAATTTAAGCTCGGATTTTTACCATGTCTTATGGGCTTAAGTATGTATGTCCAGCAAAAATTTTCTGAAAAAATTCAAAAAAATGATAATAATAATTCCAATATACCAAATACTAATATGAATTTTATGCCAATAATTTTTACTTTAGTTTTTGCATCTTTTCCAAGTGGCTTACTTATATATTGGATATTTAATAATATTATTACTATTCTGCAACAATGGTATATTGTTAGATTTTGTTTGAAGAAGAAAATCTAGCATTGCATTTATCTAATTTTTTGTCATAATATCTCTTATAATAAACATAACTGTATTTTACTCTTTTGAAGAAATTAACTAAATTTTTCTTACTATCAATATTATTTTCAATACATAGTCCTGTGTGGATATATGCAAGAAGTCCAGCTATTGAAAAATTGAGAGGGAATACAAAAGGTGACTCTTTAACTGACGATGCACTTCATAAAATATACGATGATAGCGTTGTTAATAAAACAAGTTTTGAAAGAGTCCAATTATCAGGCCATTTCGTTGTAGACAGAATATATGACAACTATAGATATAATAGCTCAGGCGGTCAAAATGGAACAATAGCACAAAAATATGCTGATTGTTTGCTTCATGCTACAAACAACTTTTTCATGTTAACTCAAATAGGAGAAAAGATAGGTTCAAACGATAAACTTTATTATCCAGATTTTGCTTATATTATGAGAGACAATTTTAATATGTACTTAACTTTTTATTTTCTTGAGTTTTATGCAGAAATAAAGTTTAACAATATACCGTCTAAGGCTGGTGATTTTTCTAATTTCAATATTGAATCAATTACAAGAAATTCTGGTTTTTATAACAGCGTCAAAAACCCCAACATCAACAAAATCATCATCCAAGAAATCCTTACTGAAGCTAACATAAATACATCAGGAAAAGATCAAACAGGTAAGGCTGTATACACCGAATCAGACTTTATAAAAATGTTAAGGTATGTATTCTCATATATAAAAGATGGAGATCTAACAAGTACTTCATTCTCTTTTGAAAAAGATGTGCCTCAATTCTTATGGTTATTTAAAGATGTAGATAAAAAAGATTTAGGTATTAAGAGTAAAGTTGTTACTAGTTCTGGTAATCTTACTGATGATGATATAAAAAAACTCATAGCAGAATACATAGCAGAATATGAAGAAAGAGAAAAACAAAAGAAGTTAACTATATTGAAAAACAAAGATAAAGATACAACAAATACTGTAATATTTAATAATTTTGACGAAACTAAACATGATCTAACTAAAGCTGAATCTCCAAATCTGCTGGTATTATCCTATTTGACATCCTTACCTTCAATATACTATATTATATTTGATTTAGATAGAGTAAAAGATATAGAAAGAATTAATGGTTCTAATAGTTTATTATTAGTTGATGGTTTTAATTTTAGTTTAGATTATATGAACCAAAGTAGTAATAATAGTTTAGTTGGTGGTAACAATAAATATGATAATGATAAAACATTAAGTAGCAATAACTATAGATTTGGTATGATATTACATAAGAGTATATTTGATGTAATGTTTAGCTATAGATATATTACTATGGATAATACTAATAATTTAATATATGATGATTCCATAAACTTCTCTTATTTTACTGTAGGTGTTAATTTAGGTATGAACTATAGCTTATTTAGTAATAGTATAATTCCATCTAAATTAAATATAATGTTTATGACTGATTTTAGTTTAGATAAGATAAAACAAAAAGATAATTATGTTAATAGTTTTATCTATAGAGATATAAATTTTATATTAAGTAATAATAATACATTAAAAATTAATAATAGTTTATTATTAACTAAAGTAGAACTAATATCTTCCTTTATCTATACCAGAAGATATTTATCTAATATTAAATTAGAAAATAATCCTAACTATACTATAGATAATACAGAACATAATTCTTATTTACTTAACTTTAATATTAATTTAGTTAAAACCTTCAAATTAACTAATTTAATAGCAAACAACATATCATTAGGTTTTAAATATACTTTAAACTTAACAAATAATGATGATAACAATACATTCAAATTAACTAATATTCACTATAACAACATATATGCAATAGTTAAACCTACTAATCAATATAAACATTTATATTCTCTGGAACTTAGCTACAACATAACAATAAACAAAAGATTTAATATAAACATGAATATATGTAAAGAGATAAACTATAGAAATAATATGTTTATGGGTATAGGGTTAATGATGGGATGGTAGACTATTGCATTTTCCTTACCCATAACTAAACTTATTAAATATAAAGGGACAGTAGCTCAGTGGTTAGAGCAGGATGCTCATAACGTCTTGG
>CASFUN010000070.1 GCA_949298005.1 uncultured Alphaproteobacteria bacterium
TAATACAGTTTAATTTTTTTATGTCTAGTTTTATTAAAATAATTACGCTTTATATTTAACATGGAACAGTTCATGTGCAAATGGCTTTGTTTTTGCCCATTTAATGTATTCACACACTTCTTTATTGTTTAAAGCATTATTCTTATTTAATTTAGTATCTATACCATTCAAAACATTTCTTCTTTTTTCAATTAGTTCATACTCTGAATTTGGCTTTGGTGGCAACAATGGTTGTCCTCCGCCGTTTATACAGCCGCCTTCGCAATTCATTACTTCCACATAGTGATAATTCTTATATAAACCTTTATCTAAAAATAGTCTAAAATTTTTAGGGTTCGATATTACAGCAGTCTTGATATTTTTATCACCAATGATAATAGTAGATTCTTTAAATTTGATTCCATAATCATCTACATTATTCATTTCAAAATTTTCTAAATCTTTATTATCTACTTTATTTTTTATAACTCTCAACGCAGATTCCATAACTCCACCACTTTTACCATATATAGCACCACCAGCACTATATTCTGACAAATTATCCCCTTCACTTTCCTCTAAATTTTGAAAATCTATACCTTTTTCAGTTATTAGTTTTGCTAATTCTCTTACAGTTAAGACATAATCAACAGCCTTAATACCATTGTATTCATATATTTCTTCTTTTTTTGAAGTACAAGGCATAATTGAAACTACAACTATATTTTTAGGCTCTATACCTTCCTGTTCAGCCCACCATGTTTTATATGCCATACCAGAATGTATATGTGGTGACATTGCGGTTGTCAAATTTGAAAGAAACTCAGGCTTATATAGTTTAACGAAGTTTACCCAAGACGGGCAACATGATGTAAACATTGGCAAAACTGACTTATCATCATTAATTCTTTCCAAAAATTCTTTAGCTTCGATTATACTTGTTATATCTGCTCCAAAATTAACATCGAATATTTTATCAAAACCTAAAATTTTATAACAAGTATTTAGCTTTTTTTCCATATTAACACCATAATCCATTTTGAAAATTTCATTTATTGATGTTCTTACGGATGGTGCAGATTGAACTATAACTAGTTTGCTTTTATCTTCTAATGCGTGTTTCACATCTTCTATATTAGACTTCTCAATCATAGAAGCTACAGGACAAACTAAAGTGCATTGACCACATTTTGTACATGGGTTTTCATCTATAAAATCTATATATCTGTCCTTGCCAACCCCTTTTACACATATATGTTCTATTCCTATACTTTTGCATTTTATAACACATTTTGTACATTTTATACATTTGTCTTTTAAAAACTCTACGGAATTAGATTTCATATAAACCTCACATTTTTATTATCCTAACAAATAAAAGAGAAATAAATATACCAATTATATTACGGTACAAATCTCTAGATATTTTTTCAAGACACAATTTATACTTTGGATCAGAAAAATTGTTTGCTTTTCTAACGGTTATACCAAGCTCTCTTCCATCTAATAAACCAATAAATATCCACGATGTTGCAATTGGAACTTTACTATTCAATTTTAATGTTAGTAAAACTACTGAATGTAAAATATTAAACAAAACAGAAGACATTATATTTTTCACATCTGTTTTTTCCTCAACTATTTGTTCCATTTTATCTTCTGGCCTTAAAATTGTTACTATTGATATTACTATTGAACCTATAATTAATAGCAATATTAAATGCTCTAGATTTAATTTTGGTGGCAAAAATACCATAAAACTTTAAACACATGTATTTAACCAACAATACCATAGAATACCTATAGAAATGTATTCGATAATTCTCCAAAATTGATAATTATCTTTTTTTCTTAAAAATTTTTTAAATTTTACATATAAAATATTCCAAAATACGAAAGAGATAATAAATGCTAAAAAATAATTTATGAAAGCCTTAGCAATCATGCTTTTAACAATTTTACCATCAGTAAATAATGGTATCGATAAAAACGTTAGATTCACAGGTATTCTAAAATAATTAAATAAACTCAATAGCATTGGTAAAAGCAATATAGAATAACCAAAAGAATCTTTATATTCTATAAAACGAAGAGAACCTTTTCTTATATTCCCATCGTATTTTAACCAAGTATAAACAAAATAAGTAACAAATATAACTACAAGATATAAGAAAACTTTCCATTTTTTTGTATATTTATTTGAAATATTAAATGTACCTAATGTTTGTATAAAATTATTAATCATAACATTATACATAATCATTGTCATAACCAACCAATTAAAATAAGATGCTTTATTGCTAAAACAAGCACAAAAAGCACCTACCAATAATACTAATATAGTATTTAATTTTGATTTTTCCTTTGATATTTGAATAGAAAACATTATTTTCTTATATAATCTGAATATATTTTTATTCTATTTTTAAAACTTGAATTAACTTCATCATTGGACAACAAATCATCTATTATTTTTCTAGCATCATCATAACCGCCATTTTTTATTAAAAATAATATCTTCTGTTCTTTAACCATTTCTAGTAATGGATTTTCCTCATTTTCTAATTTAGAAAAAAGGTTTTCTAGATAAGTATTATCTATATTATCATCATTTAATCTTAGTATTAGTAAGTTTAATCCAGAATAATATTTTAAATATGTATCACCTTCATTATTTAGAATATCTTCATATATTTTAGCTATTTTTTCATTTTCTAATTTTTTTGCATATTCCTTAACTAAATTTAAACCAGTCAGTGTTTTAGATACTCTTGGAATATTTTCATCATTATATAATTTTTCTAAATCAGCTATAACTTCTTGTGAACTTAAACTTTCAAATATTTTTGAATTATAGTTTAGTATTTTGTTTTTTTTATGACTTTTAACTATAAATCTCCCGAGAAAAACCGCCAATAAAATTAATAATAAGATTAAAATTCTTTTTACATTTTTTGTCAAAAATCCTTTTACATTATCTTTTATAGCGTCATATTTAAGTTCATTTATAAAATTATCATTTTGTGTTGACATGAATCTTCAAGTGTTTATCTTGATAAGAGAATATATAAATTTTTTTAAAATGCAAAACGAATATAATGATGACAATATTTTTTTAAAAATTATAAATGGCGAAATACCATGTAACAAAGTCTACGAAGATGATAAAGTACTATGTTTTCATGATATAAACCCTAAAGCTCCAGTACATGTTTTACTTGTTCCAAAAGAAAAATATGTGTCTTTTGATGATTTTGTTAAAAAATCTAGTATGAAAAACATATATAAATTCTTTAGGACAGCAGCAGAAATCGCGCAAAATTTGAATTTAAAATCATACAGAATATTAGCAAATTGTGGTTCTGGTGCTGATCAAGTTGTTTTTCATTATCATCTACATATTATGGGATATTTTGAATAAAATATTTTTAATTGAAAATATTGACAGTCAAAATAAAGTGGTTCTAACTTAGCTTAGTTTATTAATTTCAATGACGTTGGGTTTATGTTTTCGAAAGTTTCAACAAAAAATAACAAAAGATTTTTCTTTTTGATTTTAGTATCTTTGTTTTCACTGATTAATTCATATACAGCTTTTGCTGGTTCTATCAATTTTGGTACAGCAGAGGGTGGTGTGGCTTATAATCCAGAAGACTTTAGTATTCAATGGAGAGACAAAAATCCTATTCCTAGTGATTTTCTTGGCAATAATGAGAAATTTATTGTTATTTCTGAAGATATTAAAGCAATATTAAAATTAAGTTAGAGCATGGTAAATTTAGTGGCAATTCAGGCTCAATAGCGGGTTTAGATTCAACAGCTATTATTGTCAAAAAACTTGAAACTAATTTAGTACAAGGAGATGGCGTTGCTGTTAATTCTCCAATTTTGTTGTATTGTGGTAATGCTTCTGATAATTTATATAAAGCGACTACCAGTGAACTTATTTTTGAAAAAGGTATTATTGTTTTAAATAAGAAATTCACTGCTGTTGATAAAAATTTTTTTATTGCTGGAAAAGGTTTTATGTGAAAGATAATGATTTTCCTTTTATGTTCGCTAGTATAACAGCTAACAATGATACAAATGCGGCAAACTTTGTTTAGGCTGATTATGTTATTCCGAATAAAATGCTATTCTTATAGAAAATCAGAATGTACTTTCCGAAAGGAATGTTTTAAAAAATGGCTTTGGCGCAAAACAAGGTAATATAAATTTAGTTGATGCTGGTGAGAAAGCAATAGTTGGAAGCAGTCTTATAAGTGAGCAAGATAAATTTGTTGAATCATATGCAAAAACTACAGAAGGAACAATAAATGTTATGAAAAATGTTATAAAGATTAAAAATACTGGATCTGGACAGGCATTTTTCAATGCTGCTGGTGGAGATGTTAATATTGATACTACAGCTGCTGACGGTTCCAATAAAGGTTCAATAACG
The DNA here is from genome assembly GCA_949298005.1 of uncultured Alphaproteobacteria bacterium. Classification (GTDB taxonomy): domain Bacteria; phylum Pseudomonadota; class Alphaproteobacteria; order Rickettsiales; family UBA1997; genus CALXRO01. The sequence continues at coordinate 4,421 of CASFUN010000070.1, forward strand.
ATTTCAAGTGATAGAACAGGAAAACTTGTAGGTTTTGCAAAATCTGATAACGATATTTTTATCAAAACAGGTGTTTTAGATCTTGATGTAAGAGCTATAGGTGATACAAACTATTTTGCTGAAAGTACCAAAGATATGGTAATTAATATTGATCAACTAGATCTTAAAGCTAATGATGATGATGAACTAAAAAGTCCTTATTTAAAGGTTGAGATGTTAATGTAACATTGGAAGAGTTGAAAATTACAAATAATACAACTTTAAGTGCTGGTGCTTATTTGATTGAGGCAACTGGAACTGCTAAGTTAACAGTTAATAATATTAATGAAGCTATTGCAAATAAATTAGCAGCACAATTTGTAAAAAGTACTGGAGCAGCTAATGTGACAATAGATAATTTTGATTTAACTGGCAGCATTACTTTTACTGGATTTGAATTACAAAATAATGTTGCAGACAATCAAGATGCTACTTTTATTTTGGTAAAATTTTTACGGATGAAAATGCAAAAATTCATGGTTTAGCTACAAGAACTAATACTGGTAAATTGACAGTAAACCTACTAGAAGATGTTAAATTAGAAGGTAAAAATACGGAAATAAAAGAGTTGGTAATTATTAATGGTGGCGAAGCTAGTTTGAATTTTGTGGGTAATGATAAAGTTCTTTCTTTAAATAATGGTGCTATTATATCTGGCGTATTAGTTTCATCTGGTACTGAAAATGCAAGTTTAGTTGATACTAATGGTGGAATACACATTAATAATGCTAAATTTAGTGCTGATAATTTAGCTTTAGTAAAAATTTTCGCATCTGGCAAGATAGCAAAGTTGGGTGATGTTAACTCGGATATATCTATAGATGGCTTAAAAGTTAATGATGAAAGTCATGTAAATACAGCTTTAGTGCGGATGGAGACTGATAAAATCCATAGAGCAGAAATAAAAGCTAAGAATCTTAGATTACAAGATTCTAAAATGGGTGCTATAGTTATTGACAATGGTACAACCAATGATGGTCAAGGTATTGAAATAATTTTTGCTGAAAATTTAAGTATATCGAATAACGAATTTTTAGGTTCTTTTGTTTTTGGTGAGAAACAAGCTATAACAATAGCTGGTGGAGATGATTATGGAACAGTTATAACTGGAAATATGATTTATATAGCTATGAAAACTGAAAAGGCAATAACAATAGGTAGTGCTGGTTCATCTAAGACTATATTTAGTGGAAACAAAGCTAAAGAAAATCAAGATTTGGGAGCGTATTTTGTAAGTACAAGTGATACATTGAAAGTTTTAGGTAAAAACATAGAAATAAAAGATAATATTACAAGCGATGATGTTGGCCAAAGTTATGGTTTATTTAACGCAGATAACGGTATAGAAATTGGTGATGCAAGTACCGAAACTATAGTTGTATCCGGAAATGAAATTAAGCAGAAAGTTGATGCAAGTTTAATGAGAAGTGGGGCTAATGTTAGATTTACGGCTACTGAAAGAATAGATTTTAAACTTGATAAAAATACTTTTGGAAAAGCTTTGGAAGTTGCTAATGGTGAAGTTAATTTTAAATCCAAAACTATAAATATAAGTGGAGATAGTACCGCTACGGTTGGAAATTCAAACTTGACAAGTTTTACTGAAAGCAAGACCTTAACTATTGGTGATGAAGCTACTACTTCAAATATTGGTATATCTAATATAGCTTTAAAAGAGAATGAAAATTACTTCTTTAAAAATGCAGAAACTATTAACATAACTGGAAAAGATTCAAGCACATTTACAATAAGTGGTTTAAAATTAAAAAAAAATAATGATTTTGGTGGAGCCGTTTTTTATAATAGTGATAATAATGGTGGAATTAAAGTAAAAGTTGGTACTTTGAATATTAATTCAAACGAAACACCAAATGCGTCTATATTTAGACAAGAATTCAATAAAGCGGAAGATGTAATTGCTGTTAATAATATAAATAGTTATATTGTTGACAAATCAACTGGTAAGGAGATAGCTGGTTCAACTATGGCTGGTTTATATTATGGAAAAGGTAAAAGTTTCAAAATGCATGGTTATGACGATGATACAAAACCTATAAATGTTAAATTCTTAGATAACATTACCGGTATAGCAGCAATAAAATTTGGTAGTGAAGAAAATAATGCTAATAATATTCAGTATGGTGCTAATGCATTTACTATAAAAGTTGGTAATTTTGTATTAAAACCTAGTTCAGTTGGTAATAATACGAAAACTGCAATAGTATTCATAAATCCACAATATATCGAAACTGATAATGATGGTAAAGTTAGTGTTCAGGTAGATAGCTTAAAAATAACAATTAAAAATGGTGGTACATTAGATTTAAAAATGCTAGATAATAAACCATCCATTGCTGTCGTTGCCAAGAAACAGACTTATGATAATGGTAATAATAAAAAAGTATTTGAATTCGGTGAAACAGTAATAGAAGGTGAAGTCGGTGATGGTAATACTATTGTTAGAATGAGTGGATATAATAGTTTAGAAACAACTGATTTTAACAATCTGGATACTTATCAAACTATAACAGCTGATGGTGAAATTGGTAAATCAAAACTCACTATTGGCGAGAATATAGCTGAGTTTGACACTGGCGATCCAGGAAGCAAATACACACTTCATGAGTTTGAGATGAAAAGTGGAAAAATGATTATACGTCTTGATAATAGTAATAAAAATGTGGGTTTGTTTAATGGGCTGGAGATTATAAAACTTTATCTAATGGTGCTGATTCTAAAGATACTGTTATTAATAAAGGAACAATAACTTTAACAGATATGTTATTTTTGATATAGAAGGAGAGCATTTACAAGGTGAATTTACTTTAGTTCTGGCAAATAGTAATTTTGATTTTGATTTTTCTACTTTTAAAGATAACCTTTTAAAGAGTGATGATGATATAGTTATTGAGGCTAGAGAAATTTTTCACGCAAAAACAGATGAAGGCCTTATTGTGAAAGTTGGTCAACGTACAGGTAGTGATTTGTTAGATAGCCTTAAAACAAGAGGTAGATTAGATGAATTACGCGCCAATATTTTAGCTGCATCAATTGAAACTAGTCGCTTAATGGAATGGGAAAATAAAAGTTCTGTTAATAGTAATTTTGATACTTTTTCTAGAAATATTTATGAATTTGCTAGAACAATTTTTAGAGAAAATAAAGATAAAGCACAAATTTATAGTATTATGAATAACGTTCAAATACCAGACCAAAATAAAAGTAACTCTGGAATTGTTGGAACTATTGGTTTATCTTCTATAAAAACTGTAACTGACATTTTAGGTGATAGAATGATAGGTGGTATAATTCCTATAGATTCAGCTAACTCTAGAATGATTCTCTTGGTAGATGCTAATGATAGCGGCATACAAAAAAATCAATTAATTCTA
>CASFUN010000071.1 GCA_949298005.1 uncultured Alphaproteobacteria bacterium
AACTAACATCATAAAATCTCAACAATAAATTTATTAATGTACTCTTACCACTACCACTATATCCTACTATGCCTACTTTGGTGGAGGGTTGGATTGAAAAATAGAGGTGTGAGAAGATATTTTTACCCTTTTCATATTCAAAACTTACATCTCTGATTTCAATTTTCCCATTATTAATCTTTAGTACAGATGCGTTTTTTATATCTAAAACCTCTATAGGTTTATTTATTATATCTAGACTTTGTCGAATTATTCCGTATTGATCTACCATAGCTGATATTTCTTCATTGAAATACTTTATAGATTTTACAATACTATATGACATTGTTACTACAAAACTTATATCTCCAATATTTATTAAATTTCTATAATATAACTTTACCGACAAAATTATATTAATTAAAAGTAATGGACTTGAAAGTAAAGTCCTTAAACTTTCATATAAAATTTTATTTTTATAAAGCTCCTTTTCTTTAGAATAAACAAGTTTTGTTTGTTGTTTAATTAGAGATTGTTCATATGATTTATTTGAAAAGCTTTTTACGTTCAATATATTATCAAAACTATCGGTTATTCTACCGTTTAACATGCTTTTTTCATTCTCAAATAATTCAACTTTAGTTCTAATTTTTATGTTGATAAACATAGTTATTAGAACATATAATCCCATCCAAATAATGTCTAGTGAGAATAAAATTGGATGAATTTTATAGATATAATACAGAGTAATAATTTTTAAAATGCCCTTACATATGATAACATCGAAGAAATTGTATAAAAACTTTTCGCTTGTGTCAGCTATTTTTGATACTTTGGCACTTATATTGCCACTGAAATTATTTTGAAAATATGAATAGGAATATTTTTCAATGTAGTTGAATACGTAACAATATATGTTATTTCTAATTTTAGAAAAGAGATTTGGATATATGTATTTTATTAATATATCGCCAAGAATATATATTATGTTATAAATTATTAATATAAATATACTTTTGTTAATTTCTATTAATAAATTATTATTTCCCCTATTAATAGTATTAATTAATTTTCTTATTGTTGATTGTGTTAAAACACTGTTTACAAGCATGAGTAGTATATCAATAGTAATAAAAGATAATATCCAAAACTTGTATTTTTTTGTGAATTTTAAGAGAAAATCATGAACAGTTTTAAACATATTACTAGAAAATAATTCAAGTATGCTAATATTACGGTTTGGATTTTGATAAATCAATAAATAAATTAGTGAAAGTATTTTTGTTTAGATCATTATAACTATATGATGGATCCTTGATAAAAAATATTGTTGTTACTTTAAATAAAAATTATATTTGTTTTTTTGTTTTTGAAAAAACATAATTATTTAAATAAAAATTGTTGTGTAAGTATTTTAATGAAAGAATGTTGATATATTTGACAAAATTGAAAAAATTATTATAATAGATTTAACATCAGTAATTCTGTACGTTAATTTGTTTATTCATAGAAAGGTTTTAGAGTATGTCTAAAAAAAATTTTAATTTTTATTTACTTGTTTTATTTTTGATGACAAGTGTTGTAGTAACTAAAGCTAGGGCGAGCTCATTATCAGAATCTATTCAACCAGTTATTGACCAAGAAATGGCAATAGTGGAAATAAATGGTAATAATATAATTATTGTGAATCAAGACATTGATGTTGAAGTAGATAATAAGTTATGTATCAAATGTAATAGGTTTATTGTAGAAAAAAGTAAATTTACAATTAAAGCTAAAGAATTTTCTCTTAACATTGATGAAATGTATTTGGATGAAAATTCAAGTATTACATTTATTAAGAAATAATTAAACTAATTTAATATTAATTAATATTTATTGGTGTATATAACTTTTTAGGGGTCTCTCAAGAGAGATACCTATCTTTAATCTAAATTAATTATAAAAAACATTATTCAAACCTCATTAACTTATTCAACCTATTTGCAAAATCAGAAGGATTTTTTACAGGTTCTCCTTCTAAAATACAAGCTTCATCAAATAGAGTTTTTATAATATCTTGTATTTCTTCAAAACGATCTTTATTAGATAGATTTTCTTGTATAATTTTTAAAAGGTAATGATTAGGATTTATTTCTAAGATTTTAGGCAATGGAGCAACTATCTGTTTTTGTTCCAACAAAAATCTTTCAAGTTTTATATCCATACCTCTCTCATCTGCAACTAAGCATACTGGACTAGAAGTTAATTTTTTAGATATTTTTACATCCTTTAAATTACAATTTTCTAAAGTACTTTTGAAAAATTTTATTAAATCTTCATAATTACTTTCAGTTACATCTTTTAATTTTTCTTTCCCTTCTCTATTTTTTTTATCATCATCAAACTCTAAGTCTGATCTATTATCATTAGTAGGATTTAAATTGTCTATATCTATATCACTTCTCGTAATTGATTTAAATTGATAATCCTTATATTTATTTGTGGCCGTAACCCAAAAATCATCAACAGTATCGCAAAGATAAAGAACTTCTATGTCTTTAGTTTTAAAACCTTCAACTTGTGGGCTATTATCAATATTTTCGACAGAAGAGCCATTTATATAGTAAATTTCCTTTTGATCTGGTTTCATATTTTCTACATAAGTTTTTAAACTTTCCGGCTTGTCTTTCGATTTACTACTATAAAACTTACATATATCCAATAAATCGTCGTTATTCACATTATGTTCGCATAGTCCTTCTTTAATAACAGCACCAAAATTATCCCAAAATTTTAGATATTCTTCTGGTTCGTTTTCATCTTTTTTATTTAGTTCAGAGAATATTTTTTTAACTAAGGCTTTCTTTATTTTTTCAACCATGCTGTTGTACTGTAAGCTTTCTCTGCTTATATTTAGAGGTAAATCCTGACTGTCAACTATTCCCTGTATAAAACGTAAATATCTTGGTAAAAGTTGTACTGTATCTTCAGTTATAAACACACGTTTTATATATAACTTAACTCTAGTATTCATTTCAGGGCTGAATAAATCAAAAGTTCTTCTATCGGGAATAAAAAGCAGATTTGTAAATTCTATGTTACCTTCTACTTTATTATGCAAAACCATCCATGGTTCTCCGGGCATATGAACTATATATTTATAAAATTCGTTATACTGTTCTTTGGTTATTTCACTTTTAGGTTTTGTCCATAATGCTGTGCCAGTATTCACTACTTCAATACTACTATCAACTGTTCCCATTTTTAACTCAATAGGAAATGCTATATGGTCAGAATAAGCTTTAATTATATGTTTTATGTAAAATCTATCAAGAAAATCAGATTCATCATCTTTCAGGTATAAGATTACTTTAGTTCCTCTGAGAAATTCTCCATCATATTTTTTAACTTTAAATTCACCTTCACCGTCAGATTCCCAAATGAAAGTGTCATCACTATCAACCTTTTTTGAAATGACTTCAACTTTTTTTGCTATCATAAAAGAAGAGTAAAATCCAACTCCAAATTGACCTATGAGTTCTATTGCATTCTGTTCT
>CASFUN010000072.1 GCA_949298005.1 uncultured Alphaproteobacteria bacterium
AACTAACATCATAAAATCTCAACAATAAATTTATTAATGTACTCTTACCACTACCACTATATCCTACTATGCCTACTTTGGTGGAGGCAGCTATTTTTAAGTTAAAATTAGAAAATACATAAGGTAAATTATTTTTATATTGGAAAGATATATCTGAAATATTTATAAATCCGTTAGATATAGATAAACTTGAATTTTTTTATTCTCTATAATATGTGTGACAATTAGAGTCTTTAGTGCTTGTTCCATTTTACCATGTATTTCATAATCCTTAATAATTATTTCAAAGAAATATCTTAACCACCAAATTATCTGAGTTATACAAGTGTTAAAGAATACAAAATCTCCTAATGTAATTTTATTTTTATATAAATATTTTAATGTTGTGAATAAAATGCTAAATATTAGTAAAAAATTACTTATAAAATTAAATAAGTTAAATAAGCACTTTTCTGATGTTAGTGCATATTTTTTTTGTTTATTTCTATATTTAATTTTTTCATTCTTGCTTTTTCAAACTTTTCTTTAGAAAAACTTTTTATATTAGATATTGAATTTAAACAATCTATAACTTGACCGGAATATTTACTTTCTTCTTCAGATTTTTCAGAAGATAGTTTATTAATTTTCTTTGATATTTTTATAAAAAAATACGCATAGAAAAATAGCCATATTATTACAAATAGGAATAAATTGTGGCTAAATTTTAAAAATGAAAAAGTAATAAATAAAAATACTATTAAATTAGACATTAGGTCTGGAAAAGTTTGTGTCATTTCGGCAGTACCACTCACTATATCATTCATTTTTGTGTTTAAAGAACCAGCAAAGTTATCTGAGAAAAATTTTGTCTGATGTTTTATAACAAATTGGAATAAGAAATTTCTCATATCATATTGTAATAAAAATGTAGTTTTTAACATTATTTTCTTAATAATTATGCTAACTATATAACTAGATAAGGATAATGTTACGTAAAAAAATAGTTAACCACTGCTTGATTAAATGTAATACTATTACTACCTATATTATCTAATAAAGTCTTAATATCTTATTACTAGAAATCATGTTGAGTGTATCGGCAAGAATAACTAAGAAAACTTGTAAGAAGAACAAATATTTACTTTTCTTCAAAAATTGCCAAATGAATTTTAATGGTTTATTAGAAAACATATTTTTTAATTAAATTAATAAAATAATTTTTACTAGATAAATAACAATTCTTGTAAAAAACAAAATTGATTATAGATTAATATTAGTGTTTTTCAATTTTTAAAAATGGTTTATACTATAAAAGGCAACAAATTTGAATGGGAAGTAGTAATAGGTTTAGAAGTCCATTGTCAACTAAAAACAAAAAGTAAACTTTTTTCAAGAAGTTCAATAGAATTTGGTGCTAAGCAAAATGAACATGTATCATTTTTTGATTGTGCAATGCCTGGACAATTACCAGTTATAAACGAATATTCTGTTGAACAAGCTATAAAAACAGGAATAGGGCTAAACGCAGAGTTTAATATGAAATCGAATTTTGATCGTAAAAATTATTTTTATGCTGATTTACCGCAAGGTTATCAAATTACTCAGTTTTTTCATCCTATTATAAAAAGTGGTTGGCTAGAAATAAAGATTGATGATACTAAAAAGAAAATAAGAATACATGAGGCGCATTTGGAACAAGATGCTGGAAAATCTATACATAATCAGAGTCCAACTTATAGTCTTATAGATTTGAATAGAGCTGGTACTACTTTATTAGAAATAGTATCAGAACCTGATATGAGAAGTCCGATGGAAGCTATGGAATATTTAAGGGAATTGAGAGCGTTAGTTAGAGCATTAGATACTTGTGATTGTAATATGGATGAAGGTAGTATGCGATGCGATGCCAATGTTTCAGTTATGAAATTAGGCTCAAATGAATACGGTACTAGATGTGAAGTAAAAAATGTAAATTCTATAAAAAATGTTGGTGATGCGATAGAATATGAGGCTAAAAGACAAGTAGAATTATTAGAGCAAGGCATGTCTATAGATCAGGAGACTAGGAAATATGATGCCTTAACAGGTATTACAAAAACTATGAGAAGTAAGGAGGATGCTATAGACTATAGGTATTTTCCGGATCCGGATTTAACACCGCTAATAATAACTCAAGAGATGATAGATAGGATTAAAGTTAATATGCCTGAATTACCTGAAGCTAAAAAAGAAAGATATATTAATGAATATAAAATAAGTGAATATGATGCAAATATTTTAACGTATAGTTCTTATGTTTCAGATTTTTTTGAAAAACTAGCAAAAAATCATAATCCAAAATTAGCTGCTAATTGGTTAACTTCAGAATTATTTGGTAGACTAAATAAAATGGTAATTTCTATTGAAGAGAGTCCAGTTCAAGCTGATGATTTATCGGAATTACTTTCTTTAATAGAAAATGAGACTATATCTGGCAAGATTGCCAAAGATGTTTTAGATCTAATGTTAGAAACAAATAAAAAAGCTTCAGAAATAGTTGAAGAAAGAGGTTTGAAACAAAATACAAATACAGATGAAATAATTAAACTTATAGATGAAGTTATATTGTTTAATCCAAAACAAGTAGAACAATATAAATCCGGTAATGATAGAATTTTTGGATTTTTTGTTGGGCAACTTATGAAGTTAAGTGGCGGTAAAATAAATCCAAAAATGGCAAATGATTTGTTGAAAGATAAATTGTCAAATTAATTGGCAATTACTTATTCTTCCTCATTTTTGGAATATTTTTTCCTCTCATTAGCGGTAAGATATTTTTTTCTTAATCTTAGACTTTTTGGTGTTACTTCTAATAATTCATCATCATTTATATAAGTAATCATTTGCTCCAGACTCATTTTCAATGGTGGTGTTAATATAACATTCTCATCACTACCAGCTGCTCTAACATTTGTTAGTTTTTTTGTTTTGAGAACATTTACAACAATATCGTTATCTCTAGAATGTTCCCCAACTATCATACCT
>CASFUN010000073.1 GCA_949298005.1 uncultured Alphaproteobacteria bacterium
CCAATAACAACAACTCTCCCTTTTCTAGCCAATACTTCTTCTATTGAAGATGTATTTTTGTCATATAATAAATTACTATTATTTAAAGCGATAACAAATGTTTTATTATCAATTAATGCTATTGTGCCATGCTTCAATTCTCCACTTGCAATACCATCCGTTGGTATATAACTAACTTCTTTTATTTTAAGTGCTCCTTCAAGAGCTACAGGGTATAATAAATTTCTGCCAATATAAATTATGTGTTTAGTTTTTGCTAATTTTTGAGCAACTTTTTTTATTTCAACAACACGATCTTTATAAAGAGACTCTTCTAAAACTCTAACTGATTCTGTAAAATCTCTAACAAGTTTATGATATTCATCTATTGTTATTTTATTTTTTTGTTTAGCAATTTCTAGTGTGAATAAATAAAGCAATGATACTTGTGCTGTAAATGCTTTTGTTGATGCTACACATATTTCAGTACCAGCAATAGTCTTTAAAACAACATCGGATAAATTAGCAATAGTACTATGAGTAACGTTTACTACAGAGAGAATATTTTGTTTTTTCTCTTTACAATAATTTAAAGCCGCTATAGTATCTGCAGTTTCTCCAGATTGCGAAATAAATATAGCTAATCCACCATAATTCAATGGGCTTTTTCTATATCTAAATTCTGATGCTATATCAACATTCACAGAAGCGCCAGTCATGTCTTCTATAAAGTATTTTGCAATACAACCAGCATGATAAGAGGTACCACACGCAACAATAGTTAAAGAATTTATTGAAGATAAATCAAAATTGAATTTTGGTAATAGAATATCATTATTTTTTGTACTTATATATTCTGAAATTGTTTTTCTTAGTACATCTGGCTGTTCATATATTTCTTTTAACATATAATGCTCAAAATTACCTTTGTCTGTATTAAAATCGTCTATCTTTATTTGTTCTATTTTTTTAGGTATTTTTAAACCATCAACACTATAAAATTCCATATTAGAACTACCAATAATACCAACTTCTCTATCTTCTAAAGTAATTATTTTGTCAGTTATACCAGAAAAAGCTACAGTAGAAGATGAAATATAATTTTCATTTTCGCCAATACCAACTACAAGAGGAGCTCCATTTTTTGTTACGAATAGCTTGTCTGGATCAGATTTATATATTAATGCTATAGCATAACTTCCACAAAACTGTTTTACAGATTTTGTAAAGGCTTCCTCCACATTATTACTTTTCATTAAATTATAAGATACTAAATTACATATAATTTCTGAATCCGTATCTCCAGTAAATTTATATCCCTCGTTTACTAAAAAACTTCGTAAGCCAATATAGTTTTCTATTATACCATTATGTACAATAGCAACATCATCTTTATAAGATACATGCGGATGTGTGTTCTCACAACATACTTTTCCATGTGTCGCCCATCTAGTATGAGCTATTGATATATTTGATGATATATCACCATATTCTGATAACTTGTTTTCTAAATTGTTAATTTTGCCAATACTTTTTATTGTTATAAAATTGTCATTTTTAACAACAGTAATACCGGAAGAGTCATATCCCCTATATTCTAACTGTTTAAGCATATCTATCGTTTTCCTAGTTATACTATCTTTCTTATTTATTATACCTATAATACCACACATTTTTTGTTACTTCTAATTGATATCTAAAATACTAAACAAACTAATATCTATATTATAGGATAAAATTATCAATAAGTAAACATATAAATAAATATACTATATTCTCTTTAACGATAGAAAAACTAACAATTAAATCTTTTGCTAACATCAAATATTATGCCAATGAAACTCCTTAAATTTTTACTTAATACTTTGCCTTTTTTCTTAATCAATTTTATTTCTATTTTTGGAAATAAATGACTGACATCTTTTACTACAAGGTTTTTTTCAAGAATATTCGATATACCATGTATATTCGAATAAAATTGGATTCCTAGGTTTAATTTCAAAAAATTCTTTATTGTTTCCCAGTCACTATTTTCAAATAATATATTTCCTGTGATATTTTGCTTTTCACATATTGTACCATATACAGATAAAATTTTATCTTTATCTACTAATAACATATTTTGTTTTCTTAAATCTTCAAAGTCGATTTTTAAACTGTTTTTTTTTGCGAGACTATTATCTTTATGCAAAATTATAGTCGGCTTTAAAGTGAATAAATCACTAATGTCATACTTTACTTCGCTGTATTTTTTATCATCAGGAAATTCTCCAATTGGATATATAGCTAAATCAACACTACCATTATCCAAATCTTCAAGTGCTTCAACAAAACTAGAATTTTTAATAAAAAACTTTGTAGTAATGTCACCTTTACTAACTTGTTTATATTTATATATACAATACGGTAAGATATTAGATATAATTGTATGATGGCTTGATAATCTTATTATATCATCTTCAATAGCTGAGTTTTCCTTTAAAAAAAAGTAGTCATATATATAGTCAAAGGATTGTATTTTTGGTTTTACAAGCTCATAAAGGAAATTACCCTCTTTCGTAGGTTCAGTTTTTCCAGATGGTGTTTTATAGAAAAGTGTTGACTTTATTTCTCTCTCTATAGCTTGAATCTGCCTAGTAACAGTTGACTGTGATATATTCATTTCTTTTGCAGCACCACTGAAACTACCACTTTCATATACCTTGCAAAAACCCCTTAATGGCACTATTATGTTAGTCTTATACCAAAAATTTTTGATTTCCTTAGTATTATTCATAATAATGATAATTATTTTTATATAAATTATATTTACATACTATTAAGTCAATATATAAACATAAAACAAACACAAATAGACACATAATTAAAGCATTTACAATACCAAAAAATATCAAAAATGTATTTAATTTACAAAAATTTAAAAACTTCACCGGCATATTTTGCCATATCACCCAATTCTTCTTCTATTCTAATAAGTTCATTATATTTAGCTATTCTATCAGTTCTACAAAGTGAACCTGTTTTTATTTGGCCAGCATTTGTACCTACAACAACATGAGTTATTGTTGTGTCTTCTGTTTCACCAGATCTATGAGAAACTATCGTATTATACCCGTTCCTTTGTGCTAAAGTTATTGTGTCCAATGTTTCCGTCAATGTACCTATCTGATTAAGTTTTATAAGTATAGCATTTCCCATACCATTTTCTATTCCTTTAGCTAAAAGTTTTGGATTAGTTACAAACAAATCATCTCCAACAAACTGTATCTTATCTCCAAGAGCTTTTGTTGCATTTTTCCATCCTTCATAATCATCCTCTTGCATAGCATCTTCAATAGAAAATATTGGATATTCTTTTACAAGATCTTCATAATATTTTATAAGTTGATCAGAATTTAAAGAATGTTTTTCTATATTATATTTACCATTACTATAAAATTCATTTGAAGCGCAATCTAAGGCAAATTTAAAGTCGCTACCAAGATTATAACCAGCCATTTGTACTGCTTCACACATGAAATCTAAAGCTTCTTTTGAGGATTTTAATGCTGGTGCAAAACCACCTTCATCTCCAACACTTACAGTATAGCCACTAGATTTTAATATTTTTTTAAGATTATGAAATACTTCAGAACCCATCCTTACTGCTTCTGCAATAGTAGATGCTCCTACAGGAGCAATCATAAATTCCTGAATATCTATACCACTATCTGCATGAGCACCACCATTTATAACATTCATCATTGGCACTGGCAAAATATAACCATTAACTCCACCTATATATCTATATAATGGTAAATTCTGATAATCTGCAGCTGCATGTGCAACAGCCAAAGATACTGCTAAAATAGCATTAGCACCAAGTTTTGTTTTATTTTCTGTACCGTCTAATTCTATCATAGTTGTATCTATTAGTCTTTGATCTAATGCATCATTTCCAATAAGATTGTCAGATATTATCGTGTTAACATTTTCAACAGCTTTCAATACACCTTTTCCCATGTATCTATTTTTATCGCCATCTCTTAATTCACATGCTTCGTGACTGCCAGTTGAAGCACCTGATGGAACAATTGCTCTACCAAACGAACCATCTTCTAAATACACTTCAGCTTCTACTGTTGGATTACCTCTAGAATCTAAAACTTCTCTTGATCTAATATCTATAATTTCTGACATAATAAATTAGTATAATGATTAATAATAAATATAATATAGAATAAATTGTTAATTTCAACAAAAAAGCCGATAGAAATACCAGCTATAAATAATATATATTAACAATCAAAAATTTATTTTATTTTGTATCTATATTCAAATGAAAATTTATTATTGAATAGGTTCTTTGTTACAACCCCATCATAGGAGAATGATATTTTAGAACTGCTATCTAAGTCATAAGATACATTAATACCATAATTAAATGAAAATCTATCAGCTCCTTCAGTATCATTAACATGATATTTCAATCCAGCTGGATTCTTTACATCAAAACCTTTGTTCCCGGTAGATAAAACATCGTAGGAAATTCCAAGTTTTAATCCAACCGTCATGTAGTCATATAAGTATTCCATAGGGATATCATATCTAACATTAGTTTTTAGTGATAAAACGAAATTATTTCTTGAACTAACGTTCTGACCTAAATCATCTTTATAGTCACCTTGATTTCCATAAATAAAAACAATACCAAGCTCAGGTGTAATACAATATTATTAAATCTATAACCACTTAGAGTATCAATAGCTATTATATTAGCAGATTTATCTGACTTATTACTAAATTTACCAAGTTTTGCTTCTTCTGTTTCCCAAGAATGCGCATAACTAAATATTACATATACGTATAACTTGTCTTTATTTGTCAATTCAAGAATATCATATTTAGAATATAAAGATAATACTACAGACTTAATTGCAGAAGTTCTATAAGAACCTTCTAAATTGGTTGAATCATACATCAACGAAGTTCCGATAATTAATTTATTTTCCAATAAACCAAAGTCACCACCAGCTAATAATCCAAAATCACTTATATCTCTCTTACTTTCGGATGCTTTTAGTTTACCAAAACCAAAATTAATTTTAGTGAACACATCAATAGAATTAATTGATTTTTTTGTATGCCGCTATCATTAGCATCTACCAAGAGAATCATAAACAACATTCATTGTATATAAGCATGTTTTATTGATTTATTTAGTAGTTCTAAGTTATTGTTATTTTCTTTAACTAACTTAGCTATTATCCTTCTTATTACTTCTTAACTATACTTGTTATTCTTTGAATTAAGTAACAGTGGAACTGAAGTATCAAAGATTTGTTTTTTTATGCTATAGTTCTTTTCTTCTTTTTCTTTTATTTCATTTCTTTCATCTGTGTTCTTTTCTGTATAGACAGAATTATTGTTCTCTATATTAATATATGGATCACATTTTTGTGATGGGTTAGTAATATTTTTTTGATTATTATTAACATCAATTGAATTGATTTCATAGTTAGTTATTATTTCTTCTTCTTTATCTTTTTTATCATAATCTATGTTATTATTACTCTCTATCATATCTTGATATTTAATATCATAAGATGTTTTTATAGTTTTATATAGTTCTCTATTATCTTGTTTTAGTTCACTAAGATAATCATCTACATTATCATTAACAAGTAGTAATCTATTATTGCTATTGTTACTACTACTATTATCTATAATATAGTTTTTCTTCTTAAGTTTAGATATGGTATTTCTTATGGTACCTTCCGATAACTGTAAGAACTTAGCTAGACATTCATTACTAGCATAACATCCTTTTTTACCTTCTAGAGATTTAATCTCTGTTATTAATATCTTTTCAGTCCAGGATAGGTTATCATTAAGATAGATATGTTTAGGTATCCATACACCTAGGAACTTTTTTGATATTTGTTTATTTGTTTTGTAGTTATATTGTCTATTCTTCATAACATAACCTCCTAGTATTAAGATTTATGGAGAAGGAATTATTATTATGTTCTTCTGCTATATAGCCTAACTCTATAAGTTTAGATATCATATCTACTAATATATCTATAGATATATTCAATAGATTACATAGATAATCAAAATCTAAAGAATTTAATAGAGAAGAAGATGTATCTTCATTATCATCAAAACTACTAGATTGTATATCAAGAAGTAATATCTTTTCTAACCAAGTTAATTCTCTATTGTAATATAATTCTACAGGTATCCATATACCTTGGAATGATCTTGGATATGATATGTTATTATTATTATTTTTCATTTCTTCCCCCATCTTTTACTATTGATAACTTAATATCTATTGTTGTACTATCTTTGTTATTGTTATTTCTTATGAACTCTACCTGTATAATGGTATCATTATCTTTAATGAAATAATGAACTTTGTTTATATAATTACTTATATTATACTTATCTATACATTCAAAATATTTTTAGCTTTATCAAGAAGATTGTTTATATCTTCTCTATATTTCATTTCTATAACATTACATATTCAATTCTTTCTGTATTTATATATTTCATAATCTATTAGACATTGTTTTCTTGTGTTAAATAGTTCAATAGGTGATTTATTTATTAGATCTTTTATGGGTATATGGTCTATGTAACTAACATCAATGTTGTTATTACATTTATATCTATACCTATTATTGTTATTTATGTATTTCATATTTTTATAAATAGTTGTTATTAACTATTTGTTTAATCTGTGTTTTTTTGAGAAGTGTAAACACTTATTTTAAAATATTTTTTGTAAGGTCTACATTTATTTGAGTAATTATTTCTTAACGTAGCTAATACAATACATATTTATAATTAATATTCTTATTATTAGGATATGGTTTGTAAAAATAAATTTTTTAGAAAATATTAAAAATACAAAAGTGCATACCAAAATATCTTCTAACTTATTTTTGTGGTATGTACTCTGTAAAAAAGTTATAAATGATTGTAAGATTAGTGCACCAAAATTAGTTTTTGATATTTAGTTATTTTTAGTATTTCTACAAAATATGATTGTACATTTTACAAAGATGCAGATATAAAAAATATTATAATTTTCAATTCTTGTATTTCATAATAAATATATTAATACTATTATGTGATAACTCAGTTATTCCATTTATGAAGAGAAAGTTTTTTATTTTTTTTATATTATTTATAACCATTTCTTGTTCAAAAGATACTAAAACAACATACAGAATAGTTGGTAAGGATGGTAAAGTCATGTATATTGACACAAGAGATCGTGATAGAACAAGAAAGAGTTTCAAAAGTACAAACGAAGAACAAATAAAAAATAAACCAGAAATAGAAAAAATAAACAAAAATAAAATCATAAAACAGATTGAAGAAAAGAAAATTCCCTTAATAAGTAGTGCCTATACCTTAGATAGCGTGATAGATAAAGATGTCAAATATGATGTTGGTATAAATGATTCATTTAAGGATATAAGTAGCAATAAAAAACGTAAAACAATTACTGATTTTGACAATATACAATCATCATATTTTAATGACATGAATATAAACAATAGCAGTAGAAATAAAAAACCTGTGTCTAAATCTACTGACAAAAAAAGTGATTTTAATATATTAAGTAATAATTCAAAAAAAACTAGTTACCACGTGCAATTAGGCTTATTTTCAGATAAAGAAAGAGCAATAAAATTAAAAGATAAATTTAGTAATATTTATGATCTTGATTTAGTTGAAACAAAGAATAAAAAAGGTGAGACTTTATATAAAGTTTTAACAAAAGCTATAGAAAATAAGTCAGAAGCAAATAGTATATCTGAAAAAATAAAAAAAGCAGGCCATAACGATGTCTTTGTTTTTAAAAAGTAATATTATTATAATTTTTTTATTGTTATTTTCTTGTTCTACAAGTAAAAATCCTGTACAAAAAAATAATGATATTTTTCTCAGTAAATATTCGAAACAGATTAGTCGTGCTAAGCAAAAACATTTAAAGAAAGCAAAAGAGAGTGGTATAAGATATAATGAGAAAACAACAGAAGATTTATTAGATTCTAGTTATTACAAAAGTAGACATAGTAGAAAACAAATTTTAGATGATGTTTTAAGCAATGAATTAAGGACTAAAGAAGATAATAAAAATGAGCCAATATATTTAAAAGATGATTTAAGTATTTATTTTAGAAATAGAATACTTAAAGATGAATATGATGATTTGGGTTATGAATTATATGACAACGATGAAAAATTACGCTATCTAATAGAGAATAAAAGTGATTATTCTGAAGTAAGAACGGACTTTAATAGTATTGAGCCAAATAAAGAGAAGCTTTATGGTGAATTAAAACTGAGATATAATGATTTTTACTCTTCTGTCGGTGCTGATGTAATATTAAAAAATTATGATTATTTGTATGTTATGGATACCGTTAAAAAAGAATTAGAATTAAAAAATAAATCTGATCAAGAAGAAAAAGAATCAGATGTTGATAAGAAAAAAAGTAATACAAAAAAAGTACTAGATTCTTTAAAGGATAAGTTTAAAGAACTTTTGAAGAAATAATATCTTTAATGTAACTTATCGCTGTGTCTAGTCCATTAATGTCTATACAATGATCTGTTCCGAAACACGTGTATGTTTTAACATTAAATTCAAATGATTCTAACAAATTTTTACTATATGTCATTAAACTATATGGGATTACTGAGTCATTTGTACCATGTATCAATAAAATATTTTGCTTAGTTTTTAATTCTGATTTTAAAGTTTCTTTGGTATCCGGTTGGAAACCGGAGAAAGATATGATGCCACCAATTTTCTTATCAAATCTTAAAACACTTGCTAAAGCTACCATAGCGCCTTGTGAAAAACCAACTAAAAATATATTTTTATATTCTATATTTAATCTGCTACTTTGTTTATTGATGAAATCTTTAACATATTTTATACCATCTTTAATGAGTTTATAAATTGTTTCTAGAGTAAAATTAAGTGTTTCTATTGGAAACCATTGGTAACCAAGGCCATTACTACAAATTTCTGGCGCATCAACTGATAAAAAGCATATATCATTAGAAATGATATTAAAATTATCACTAAGAGATATTAAATCACTTTTGTTACAGCCATAACCATGTAAAAATATTATAAGATATTTGTTTTCACCGCTTTTTGCTGGTTTTTCTATAAAATTTAACATAAATTAACTTTTTGTTTTTATTATATTTTCTAAAAATTCCTTAGGGTTCATAGATTTTTTTTCTTCTAAAGCTTGGTGAAATATTACTGTTGATGGTGTTAAAGCTGGTAATGTATTTGCTTCTATCAAAATTATTTTGTTTTTTTCTTGATTAGCAAATATATCTAATCTTGCATAATTTTTTATTTTTAAAGCTTTAGCTGCTTTTTCTATATTGTTTTTTATAGTGGAAACAAACTCTTTAGTAATTATATTTTCAGGTGGAGGAGTAATATTTATCCCGGTACCACCTTGAAATTTTTCTTCTATTGTTAGTATTTTATTATTAGCAATAGTTATACTTGGATTGAGCGAATGGTATATTTTGTTATTTTCCATAACCCCAACAGTTAATTCTAACCAACCACTAGTTTTTTGGTATATTATCTCATTATTTTCTGCTTTTATTTCGTCAGTATCTATGAAAGATTCAAGTAAAAAATCTTGATTAATATTACTTGGAATTTCTATTATGTTAGCCTGATTTTTAAGTGTATTGGCGGGTATATATGGTGCATTATCTTCTAAAATGTCTATATATGATTTGAAATCATTAACATCATATATTCTAGCAACTCCAGCTGAACTGCCATCGTTGCATGGCTTTATTATAAATGTTGCAGAGTTTAAATCTTTTGTAATTTTATCCCAAAAATCCTTAAAATCATTCATTGAATAATTTTTAAAATTTTTAATGTTAAATTTAATTTTTGGTGCTGTTATTAAAATGCTATCTTTTAACTTAGATATTACTTCTCCAGTTTTATATTTATTCATACATAAACTTGAAGTGTTATCGTCAGAGCCATTAAAAATAATATGATTTTCAGCTAGTTTCTTTTGTATAGAGCCATCTTCGCCTTTACCTCCATGTAAGGCTAGAAATACAAAAGCTTTTTTCGATCTTGAAATTTTTATGAATTCATCAAGAGTATATTTTATTGGTAATTCGATTTTATATTCATCAAATCCTAATTCTTTTCTAATTTTATTAACTAAGGATTGTAATATGTTAATATTCTTTTCAGAATTTTCACAGTTGTCGTATATCTCTTCTACTGTATGATTTAATGTATATGAATAAGGTAGACGCCAAATACCGCTATTATTATCCATAAGATATGGTATTGGTTCGTATATTTCAGATTTCAATAATTTTAACAAAACGTTTGTTCCACTCATTAGGGATACCTGTCTTTCTGCATTATCACCACCAAAAATAACATTAACTTTTTTAGATTTGTTATAAATTTCTTTGTCTTTTGGATATTCTATGTTATTTTTGAAACAAGCAGACTTTAATACGTGTGTTATAAAATCTGTATGTGTCATACCAATTTTTGACGATTGTTGGAATACAAAACTGTTTTGTTCCATACCTGGAGCAATGTTTATATCAGAGAACCATATACGTCCATCATTTAGAAGCCAACCATCAATTCTTATTATATCTTCAAAATTCATTATTCTAAATATTTCTTCCGCATAGTATCTGATTTTATCAATTTCTTCATCTTTAAATCTTGCGGGAGTATGGCATCTTGTTTGTGCAGTTGGCAAATATTTTTTTCTATAGTCAAATATTTGATAATTTTCATACTTCATCTCAATTTCTGTTGGAATTAAAGCCACTGGGCTACCATTTTGTAAGTTTTGTATGATTATTATGGTAAATTCTCTTCCTAAGCAAAATGGTTCAACAATAACTGGAGTCATGTTTTGTTTGAATAGTAAATCTACTTTTTCAATAGCTTCTTGATATGAATAAACGCAATGTACACCTATAGAAGAACCTCCATTTGCTGGCTTAACAACAGCTTTTTTGAGTTTATTTAAGTCGAAGAATCTCTCTATTATTTTATGGTTTTCTTTTTTATTTTCAGTAAATGAAATTGATGGAAACATAAAAAATCCATTTTTAGATAATTTTTCAGTAGCTTTAACTTTATCAAAACTATCTCTACAAGATTTACTACTATTGCCGACAAATAGTATATTATTATTCTCTAATATTTCTTGTAAAGTTCCATCCTCTCCATAACTTCCGTGTATTAGAGGAAAAACAATGTTTACTGATTTTAGTCTTGATATAAATTCATTATTTGATAAAAATTTCCCTTCCGTTTTAATTTTAAAATCAAAATCTGATGGTGTATTCGAATACAGTTGTTTTCTGTCTATTTCATATGGATTTTTGTCTTGGTCTATGTAAAATACTCTAATTTTTATATTTTTGCTTTCTATGTGATCAGCAACAGACCGAGCAGAGTTAAGCGATATTCCTCTTTCCATTGAAGGTCCACCACATATTATCCCTACGGTAAAAGTTGTTTTATTTTTTTTTGTATTTTCTGTTTTTGTGTTGTTTATTTTGTCTTCGATTGCGCTTGTTATAAGTTCTTTTATGGTTAAATTGTTTTTTGTAGAATAATTTTTTATATTTTTTTGTAATTGTTCAGTTATCTCTATGTTTAATCTCATATAATGATAAAATGATAATAAATTAATTATGAAATTATGATAATTATTGTCAACATATATTTATTACTTAGTTATTTTTATCTTAATTTTAAAATTAAAAATAAATAAATTAGTTTTCTTGAAGATTGTTTTTTATTTATTGTTTTTTAATATATAGCTATTATTTATAGCCCATGTGATGGAATGGTAGACATAACAGACTTAAAATCTGTGGGATTTCGATCCTTGCCGGTTCAAGTCCGGCCATGGGTACCAGTATTTCAAAATTAATAAAGGTTGATTGTGAATTGGTTAAGAAAAACAGGTCATACATTAAAAGTTTTAGCGATTCAAGCTGGAAAATCAATTGCTAATATTAGTAAAAAGATTATAATTGCTGCTGTAGTTGTCTTAGTTATTTATATAATAGTTATTATAGCTATGAATACTTCTTATTGTAATTTATTAAAAGGAACCTGTATAGAGACTGATGAATTTGGAAGTAAAAAAAATATTATTCGTGCTAAACCATTGGATAAAGATTCTGGTTATTCATTGAAAAATGATTATAAACATAATGAATTTACACAAAAAGTTGTTCCAACAGACCTTGGTTTGTCTCTCAATGGTGATCCAATAACTATAAATTTAACAGGTGAGTGGACGCCGTGGTTTGGTGATCTAAGTGAAGAAGATTTTAAAAATTATAGTACTAATAGTAATTTTATATGTGCTGTAGAAAAATATAAGATATCTAATGTTGGTGGACAAACTTTAAAATTTAGCAACAGAGAGGAAGAGAATGAGTTTTACTATATAAAAAATTATTATTCTGATATAAAAACACCAAGAATTGATAAAGAAAATAATAAAATAATTATAGAGGGCGTAGAGGAACCTCCTGAAAGACAAAAAGAATGTTGGCTTACTGGTGGTGTTGGATTATATTTGGCTTCGTTTGGCTTAAATGGTAGAACTGAGCCAAGTGCCTATCATCATTTAAAGGCTGATAAGTTGATCTGTAATAAGGCGCATTGGTTTAACGGAAAAGCATTGAATGGTAATAATTTAAATAAAAATTATATTATAACAAAATATAATGATGATAAAAAAAATTATAAGATTTCAGACTTTTTGATAAATTATTTTTCTGTAAGTTATTATTCTGATCCTGAAGGATATATAGAAAATTACAACGATAAAAATTGGAAATCTAGTGAGTTGGAATATGATAAGGGTATATTAG
>CASFUN010000074.1 GCA_949298005.1 uncultured Alphaproteobacteria bacterium
GATATATAAAGAAGGAACATTTAATTTTTTAAAAGTTAAAAATCCTATTGATAAAAATGGTTATGGTGCTTTTTCTATGTCTTTTAAATTTTCTGAAACAAACATTAATTTAAAAAACAATAGTCATAAAATAAGTTGTGGTAAGTATGATGAGTATATCACAGCATTTAATTGGACTCCGAAAGACGGGATTAGATTTACATTGCAGTATTCAAAGATAGATGAGGATTTTGTTGATAAAAAGAATTCCTATGATTTAATACAGTTAAAAACAAGAATATTCTTCTAAAATAACTGAAACTTTTAATTTTCTATTATATAATTCGATATCAAGTATATCGCCTTGCTTTACTATAGTATTTTTATCTAGAATAATCCCATTTTTTCGCACAATTCCATAACCTCGTTTGAGAATCTTCTTTTTGTTAAATTGATGTAATCTATAAAAGTTTTGCTTAAAAATTATTAATTTATTATAATAATTTTTCCCTATGGTCGACAATATATTAAAGTATATTTTGTCTATTTCTTTAATAAATCCATCTATCTTTTTGTAAGATAATTTTACTATTTTTTCAAAAGTGGAATTAATTTTCTCAATAAAAACAGATATTAACGGCGATAAAAATTCAGCTACTACTGTTGGTGTAGGTAATCTTAGGTCAGATACATAATCAGCTATAGTCCAATCTATTTCATGCCCTATTGCAGTTATTATAGGTATTTTTGATTCATAAATTTTTCTTGCGAGTATTTCACTATTAAAACACATTAAATCCTCAAAAGATCCACCACCGCGCGTTATTACTATAACATCTACAAACTCTTTTTCGTTAAAATATTTTATGCCTTTAATTATACTTAAATCAGCCAATTGTCCCTGTACTAATGATGGATATAGTATTACATTAATTGGTAGTCTATCATATAATCTAGATTCTATATCTTTTATAGCTGCACCGTTTGGCGATGTTATTATACCAACTTTTTTTACGATTTTTGGTAATTGTTTTTTATTATCAAATAATCCTTCAAGCTTTAATTTTTGCTTTCTTTCTTCAAATAATTTCAATAGAGAACCACTACCATTTACTTCTATGTTCTCAGCTATAATTTGGTAATTTGATCTGTCTTTATAGATTGTTAATCTACCATAAATAATAATCTCTATACCATCTTCTATTTTTGGAATATTTTTATTTATGGAATTTTTAAATATAACCACATTAATTAATGCTGATTCATCTTTTAAATTAAAATATATATGACCGTTTGTTGAAGTTTTTAAACTACTAACTTCTCCAACTACCTTTACATAATAAAATGTGCTCTCTAAAAAAGATTTTATCTGAGATACTAATTCTGAAACTTTGTATTCTTGAATTAATTGCATAATTTTAGTTATAACTGGCGCGAATGACGGGACTTGAACCCGCGACCTCTTGCGTGACAGGCAAGCGCTCTAACCAACTGAGCTACATCCACAACACTTAGTTATGGTGGGCGATGTGGGACTCGAACCTACGACCCCCTGCTTGTAAGGCAGATGCTCTAACCAACTGAGCTAATCGCCCACAACTTTATAAAGATTATAATTTAATGCGTTATAAGTCAAGTGAGTTATAATTAAAATATTACATATATTGATTTATTTTCAAAATAAGCTAGAATTATCTTAGTGCAAAAAATTAGCTCAGTTATGAAACAATATCTAGAACTTCTAAACAATGTATTGAAAAATGGAAAAAAGAAAGCTGATAGGACTGGAGTAGGTACTATATCCATTTTGGTACACAAACTAGGTATGATTTGAATGAGGGTTTTCCATTAGTAACAACCAAGAAAATACATTTAAAGTCAATAATATACGAATTATTATGGTTTCTAAGAGGAGATACAAATATAAAATATCTGCAAGAACATAATGTAAGAATTTGGAACAAGTGGGCTGATGAAAATGGTGAGCTTGGCCCAGTGTATGGTAAACAATGGAGAGATTTTAATGGTATTGACCAAATAAAAAATGTTATTGAAACTTTAAAGAATAATCCAAATTCCAGAAGGATTATAGTTTCTGCTTGGAATCCGGAATTTGTAGATCAAATGGCTTTGCCTCCGTGTCATACGATGTTTCAATTTTTTGTTATTGATAATAAATTAAGTTGTCAATTATATCAAAGATCAGCTGATTGCTTTTTAGGTTTACCGTTTAATATAGCTTCCTATGCTTTATTAACAATAATGATAGCCCAAGTAACTAATCTAGAATTGGGAGAATTTATTCATACAACTGGAGATACTCATATATATCTTAATCATATAGATAAAGTTAATCTACAGTTGAGTAGGGAACCATATCCACTTCCTAAAATAAAAATAAATACTAAAATTAAAGACATATTTTCATTTGACTATGATGATTTTGAACTCGTCAATTATATTTGCCATCCAACAATTAAAGCTGAAGTTGCAATTTAAATAAAAAGGTTCATTAATTTTAATATTCAAAAAATAAACTTACTCATACCTCAATGCTTCAACAGGATTAGTCCTAGCAGCCTTTAAAGCAGGGTATATTGTTGCCAAAAAGGACAAAGTTATTGATATTAATGATATGCTCAATATATCTGATACAAATACTTTTGATGGTAATTGCGAAAGATAATAAATTGTTGGATTAAATAAATTTTTACCAGAAATATATTCTATAAATCTTTTTATACTTTCTAAATTATAGGATATTAGTGTACCTAAAATTACTCCTGTTACAGTACCAATAACACCAATAGTTGTTCCACAAATAAAAAATATTCTCATTATAATAGTGTCAGTTACACCTATAGTTTTCAATAGTGCTATTTGTTTATTTTTATCCATCACCAACATTACCAAGCTAGAGATTATATTAAATATAGCGATTATAATTATAAGCATAAGTATTAAAAACATAACGTTTCTTTCGGTATTTAGCGCTGATATTAAACTAGAATTAGAACCTTTCCAGTCAACAACAGTTGCATAGTGTTCAGATTCATTAATTTTATGAATCATTTCTTGAGATTTTTTAGTTGCTTTATTGGCATCTCTAAGAAAAATTTCTATTACATTTACTGAATCTTTATAACCAAACTGTAATTGTCCTAATTCAAATGGTATAAAAACAATACCAGTATCATAATTATACATTCCTATTTCAAATATACCGGTGATTTTATAAGTTTTAGTTTTTGGAAAAATTCCAAAAATTGTTGGATTAACTTCTGGTGATACAAGTTTTAAAGTATCTCCAATTTTTAGTCCAAGATTGATAGCCATTTGTTGGCCTATTATTATTGAATTAGTTTTATCAAAATCTGATATATCTCCTTTTATGGTTTTATAAATTTCATCTTTATCTTTTAAATCACACAAATGTATTGCTTTAACTATAACTCCAGTAACTTTAGAGTCATTCATAATCATTGCTTGTCCTTCAACTATTGGACTAAAATATTTTACATCTTTATCAATTATTAACTTAATCAAGTCTTTATATGCATAAGCACTTTCTTCTTTTGGAAAAATACTTATATGCGCATTTATACCTATTATTTTACCTACTAGTTCTTGTCTGAAACCATTCATAACTGACATAACGATTATCAATGTTGCTACGCCTAACATTATACCAATTAATGAAAAATATGATGTTATAGATATAAATTTTTCTTTTCGTTTTGCTTTAAGATATCTAAAAGATATAAAAAACTCAAGTTTACTAAACATTTTTAAAGTAGTGACATGGCTTTATCATATTGTTTTATTATGAAAACACAATATAATTAAGTTACTACTATATAATTTATTTATGATTTTAAAAAAATGTTTTTTAGCTATGTTGATTCTTACAAGTTTAACTGCTTGTGTAAAATTCAAAGAAAAAAATGAATTGGCATTGCCACCATTTTTCAAAGAAGAATATAAGAAAATGAATGAAAAATAAATGAATATATCAGTATTTACAATTTTTCCAAATATTATAACCAATTTCTGTCAAGAGTCTTTACTAGGTAATGCATTAAAAAAAAATATATGGCAATTGGATGTAGTAAATGTACGAGATTATGCAAATGATAGGCATTCAAAAGTAGACGATTCACCATGCGGAGGCGGATATGGTATGGTTATGAAACCAGACGTATTGGGAAACGCCATAGAAGATCGAACAAACGAAAATACAAAAATATATTATATGAGCCCAAGAGGTAAAAAACTTGATCAGACCAAAATAACAGAAATTTTAAAAAATGAGAATATTGGAATAATATGCGGAAGATATGAAGGTATTGATGAAAGAGTTATAGAAGAGTATAATATAGAGGAAATATCTATTGGTGATTTTGTAATTATGGGTGGCGAGCTCCCTGCCCTAATGCTTATTGAAGGTTTAGTCAGATGTTTGGATGGTGCTATAAATAAAAATTCCATATCAGAGGATAGTTTTGGAGGAACCGAAAATAATATTTATACAAACCTGTTGGAATATCCACTCTATACTTTGCCCAGAATTTGGAAAAATAAAGAAGTTCCTGAAATTTTATTTTCCGGTAATCATAAAAAAATAGAGGAATGGAAATTAAAAAAATCAATTGAAATAACTAAGGCTCGTCGTCCTGATATTTATGAAAAGTTTGTAAACTACATAACTACTAAAGATAACTAAACTTCTTGATTTACAACTGTATCTCTACTAAAAATAATTCCTCAAACTCTTGATAGTATGTCCTATTTCCATGATAAAGCATTTTAATGTAACATCTTGACATAAAAATAAAGATAGTATATGTTAACACTAATTTAAAATTAAAAGGATAAAATTATGTATAATATTCCTAATAAAATACCACCTAGTTTTGAGAAGAGAAGTGAACCTGTAGAAGAATTAGATCCTGATTCTGTTTATGATGAAGATTATGTTTTCAGCGATATAAGAATTGATGATTATAGGTCAAAAATACTTATGAGAGATGGTAGAGTATTTATAGAATATTAAATAATTGAAGATTACGCAAAAAATAAAGATCCAGAAGAATTGAGTTCTTGGGATTTTTATACAAAACGAGTTAGGCGAAAAGATTTAGACCCTTCCAAAGATTTTGTAAAAAATATTATAGATAGAATTTATTGTAGTGGACATGAGGAAGACCTTAAAGAAGAATACAATATATTAGAAGATTTTATGCGAAGGCCTATTGAAAATAAATTATTAAAAAAATAATGGTTAAAGATGGAGAAAATAGCAGCAAGAACTAGAATGGGGTTGCTGTGTTCCTATAATAATGGTGATATTAGACTAACTAGAGAAGGTATTTTAACAAAAAAAAAGTGTTCCAAATTATGAGTTAGGACAATTTTTATCAGATATTAGTACAATTAAAGGTGGTTTAAATCAAGAAGACGAAATAAAACCAATAACCAAAAAACTTAAAAAGGAAGGATTTAAAGTTTCTACTGTTGAAGATCTAACCAAAGCAGATTTTGATACAACAGACGATAGTTTTACATTAGTTCCGTTTAAATTAGTTGTTAAAGAAACGTCGTTAGCAACAAGCAAACGCCACGAAGTTACAGCTATACTTTGCAAAGACTATAAAGTTTATATATTTGATACAGATGGGTATAATAAAAAATTTAGTGAAGAATTTAAAAAACACATAAAAAATAGTTTTAGTGAAAAAATTCATTCAACTATGCAAAGTGGTATAGGACAAGTTAAAGTGCCAAAAATAGAAGTATCTTATATTAATAAGAACAAAATTCAAACTAAAGATGGTTGTACTTTTAATACTGTTAATTTTATTAATATTGCAAAGGATTGTGGAAGTTTTGAAGATCTGAGACAACAAATAGATTCAGGTGAAATGCAATTTAAAGTAATGGCAGAAACATCAAGACAAATACAATCTTAGACTGGTAATATTCAAATTATTGAAAATTTAGGAGCAGTTGCAGCAAATGCTGAAGCCAATGTTACTATACAAGGAACCAGAGAAGAGAGATATATGGAATTTAATCTTGGTAGTAGCAGATTCAAATGTCTCTTTCTCAGGATATAGCAGCAAAAAGGAATAGTTATATCAGCAGACCAGGATTAATTAAATCAATTGGAGTTCAAAGTGTTTTAGAAGCCATGCAACATCAAATTGAACTACCTGATAATATTAAAACAGCAGTAAGACAACAACTAACACAGGTACAAACA
>CASFUN010000075.1 GCA_949298005.1 uncultured Alphaproteobacteria bacterium
GGAACATTGATCCCTGATTTTTTGTCATTCTTTAATTGCATTAAATCACTCGGCTGAAGCAGGGGGAATTATGCAACGATTATTAAAGCGAGTCTACGAGAAACTCGCTAAATTTTCCACTATGTATCTCCTAGAGATTCCACATCAATATATACTATAAATTATATGTAACATAAATCAATACATATTATGTATATAATTAATATAAATCAAAAAAATAATAAAATTTGCTTATTATTGTAATCTAGTCGGTATTTTTACTAAAAAAAATATATTTTATGGATATTTATTTTAATATAAATAAACAAATAAATATTACTTTTTTCTACTGGAAAAATAACATTTACACAAACAAATTGAATTATGTGAAAATTAATAAAGAAGAAACTGAATTCTATAAAAAAATTGGCAATAGCCTAGCTAAGGCTAGAATATCAAAAGACGAAAAGCAAAAAACTATAGCTTATACGCTTGGTTGTGGTCAATCAACTCTGCAGAAAATAGAATATGGTTCATATAGAATTAGTTTATTCCAATTCGTAAAATTATGCAAAGTTCTTGAAATTAATCCATCAGAATTATTAGGCTTTGAAAAAAGTAAATACGATGATAAACTATATGGCTTAATAACGACCTTTTCTAGCGTAAAAAGGAATAAAATAATAAATTTATTAGAAAAACTTAAAGACTCTTTAATTCTGTAGGCCTTTTTGCTAACTCTTTCACTTAACTTTTTACGTTGATTAATATAACAAATATAATAAAATTTGTTTGAATATTTTTAATATTTAAGGAGGCAAAAATGTGGAAAAAGTTGCTTGATTGGCTGCTTGAGAGATTAGGAGAGACTAGTACTTATGTTGCTATATTCAATTTTTTAGCTGTAATAGGTGTAATAGTTAAACCTGAACTACAAACTATCATAATAAATCTTTGTTTGGCTATAGATGCTTTAGTTCTATTTTTACTCAATGAAAACAAGTCTTCAGTTAGAGAACTTGCAGATTTGAAAGAAAGTATCAGACTTGCGAAAGGAGAGAAAGGCCTACAGAGAATTCAAAATTCTCTATAATTTCTTTATGGAAAAACAAAGAAAACAAGTATACTATGATAATTCTTGGGATAGACCCAGCTCTGATAAATATCGGCTGGGCTTTAATTGAGTATAATGAAAAAGAAAACAAATATACTCATATAGTCTCCGGTTTAATCAAAGTACCACAACGATATAAGTCATTAGTAGAAAAATTAACATTTATTAATATAAAAATCACTAATCTAATGAACGAATTCAGTAATGAATACAAGATTGACATTATTGGGATTGAAAAACCATTTGTGAACTGCAACGCGAAATCTTCCATAAATTTTGCTTGCTCGGTTGGTACTATAATGTCTATATTAGGGCTGTATAAGAAGAAATCAGAACATAAGATTAATATAATAGAAATACATCCAAGAACTGTTAAGCATTTTGTTAGTGGAAAAGGAGACTCTAATAAAGAAGAAATATCTAAGTATGTTAAGTTAATATTTAACTCCAGTTGTCCTGAATTTCAAAGTTATGATGTTTCTGATGCTCTGGCAATAGCTTATACAGCTGTAAATAATAAAAGAATTTTTAATATAAATTAGGGGGCAAAAATGAAATTAACCAATAGACCAAAGTTCAAAAGATATATCTTTGCAGAAGAGGCAGCAGCAAATACTATAGAAGATGTTCCGGAAACACAAACATCAGCTCAAGAAACCCAAGGATATATTGGTTATCAGCATGGTTATACAATTAATAATATGAAGTCAATAACCGAAGGAGGTAAACCACCCAGAGGGCAACAAATCAATCAGCTTTTCAAAGACATAACAGCAGTAACACAATATGCTACTATGGGTGGAACATATCCTTTAAACACAGATGTAACACAATCTGTAGGTTATCCAAAAAATGCTATTGTTTGTATAGATGATGCAGGTTTATTCAGGTCTTTGCAAGATGATAATAAAGAAACGGATTATAATAATACTACCTATTGGCAAAAGATAGTAGATTTTAACCCACCAAAATACATACAAAGAATTTTAGGTGAAATATTTTATGCAGTCAGAACAGACACCCCGAACGGATGTTTAAAATGTGACGGAAAAACTTACAATTCAAACACTTACCCAAAGTTAATTTCGTATTTAAAAGCAAATAAGATAGCAAAAGTAGACTTAAAAAGTTATGACAATGAAATAAGTGCAAACGGCGGTTGTATACGTTTCGGTTACGATAACAACGGTAGTACTTTTAGAGTACCAAAAATACCTTCAGGTTATTTTTTATCCAATCCTGTTGATAATATGGTTGCAGCAAAAAACACAATAACACCAAAACAGGGTGATTATATTAAAGACCAGATTGTGAATATAACAGGATCTATAAATTATAATGGAGGTGCACAAGGAAAAACAGAAATATGGGGGGAAGAAGGTGCTTTATACCATGGAGGTGAATCAAATGGAAAATATCCTAATCCTTCAAAAGAAAACACCGTAAAACCGAGAAATTTTGGAATTGATGCTTCCAGAGTAGTTACAACAGGTGACAGAGTAATGCCAAGGACTATGTTTACTTATGCTTTTGTAGTTGTTGATGATGTTTATACTGAAAAACTATGACATACTCCCCATGCATAAATGCAGGGGTTTCTAGTATCAATAAACCTTGCCTACTAACGTAGGTCTTATGAGCTCTCCAATAAGAGTTGATGCCCCAACTCTAAAAATATTTAAACTAGCATTATAATCCCTATCTATTTTTGTATTGACATTTTATATACAATACAGATAATATATCTGTATTAAATTTTTTATATTTCATAGTTTTTATGGAAAAAAGTACATATATCTACAAGTGGAACGAAGAAAAAAATGAATTTTTGAAGAAGATAAGGAATATTTCTTTTGAGGAAATAATTGTTTGTATAGAGAATGGTTGTATAGTAGATAATGTGGAAAATCCAAATGAAAATTATAAAAACCAGATGATTTATATGGTAGAATTAGATAATTATATATACGAAGTTCCATATGTTATCGATATTGAAAATGGTTGGTACTTTTTAAAGACAATTATTCCAAGCAGAAAATATACTAAGTTATATTTACAAAATAAAAAAAGGGGCAAAAAATGACTATAGATAAAGACTTTATAGAACTTATGAAACTGGACGAAGAAGAGATAAAAATTCTAGAAGAACAGGAAAGAGGAGAATGGATACAGTCTGATAATATTGAAGATATAAAAGCAGAAGCAAAAAAAATCGCAAAAAATACTATAAAAAGTATGCGAAAAAATAAAAGTATCACTATACGAATTAATGATTCTATTTTGAACAAAATAAAAGCTAAATCTATTTCGCTAGGTATACCCTACCAGACATTGATTACGCAAAAAATAAATGAAATAGCTTTTTATTAAAGACATTTGTGAAGGCTTTGTTTATAACGAAGCGGAAGAAAAGGACTATTCGGACTATTGCCTACTAACGTAGGTCTTATGAGTTAACTAAATTTCCTCTTATAAATATTGCTTCTATGGTCTATTCCTATCAGGATTAATATTAGTTCTTTTTCATATGTTTCACATATTATCCTATAATCTCCTACTCTATATCTCCAGAAACGCCCTAAGCTATTACCAACAAGACGTTCAGCATATAACAATGGATTATCTGACGATTTAAGTTTCTCTATATATTTTAGAACTTGTCTTTTGATTTTTAGGTCGAGTTTGTTTAGAGATTTTTCAAATTGTTTTGAATATTTAATGTTCCACATTGTTTTTTTCAAAAAGTTCCTCTATAGGGTAAGACCTAAAATCATCTTTCGCCCATTCTTCATAAATTCTTGGTATTAAATAATTATCAGAAAAATATTTCTCAATATAATCTTCTAAAGCTTTTCTAATTATTTTGCTATTATCTGACTTGGTTTTATCTCTGATAACTTTTAATGATTCTAACAAGTCTTTTGGTATTCTCAAAGCAATTTGTTCCATAATTTTGAAAATTTAACTGTATAACAATGTATTGCATTTAAAAACAAAAATCAATTATCAAAAAAAGCCGTAAAGCCTTTGCTTTAGCTAGGGGTGGGTTGACATAAAAGTAACTGAGTTACTGAGTAACTTTGCCTCCTTAAATTAATAATTTTTCAATATATAAATAATATTATTGTGATATTAATTAGATAATAATTTACTATTCAAAAGA
>CASFUN010000076.1 GCA_949298005.1 uncultured Alphaproteobacteria bacterium
AACTTTGCCTCCTTAAATTAATAATTTTTCAATATATAAATAATATTATTGTGATATTAATTAGATAATAATTTACTATTCAAAAGATATTAATTTGATATGTTTTTAATATTCTTTTGATATGTTTTGAATATGTAATTAATATATAATTAATATTATTTTGATATTAATTTAATATGTTATTGATATCAATTTAATTAATTATTTATATAAAAATACTATTATATTAATAGTATTGATATAATAATTTATATATAATATAATATTATTTATATAATACTTTAAAATTATTTTACCGTGAAAATAGCAATAATTAATTTTAAAGGAGGCCAAGGAAAAACGTCAATAGCTATTAACTTAGCGCTGACACTTAATATAAACGTTATAACTAACGATAAATTTACTACAGCTAAATATATACTACCCGAAAGACAGATATTAATTGTAGACAACGATAGCAAAGAAATACCAACACTAAAAAAAGAATATGAAAAGTGTGATATTATATATGACTTTGGTGGTTATATAGACCTAAGAACAGGTAAAGTAATTAAAGAGGCTGATTTAATAATAATACCTATAATAAATAACTTTATCAATATAAGTCCATCAATACATACAATACATCAGGTTTATAATATAAATAAAAACATATTAATAATAGCTAATTCAGTTATTAATAATGATTTAGATGTTATTAAAGAACATATATATAATAATCTAAAAACTGAATTTTCTATGCTTCCCTTAAAAAGAAGCACAGCGTTTGACCAAGTTAATACACGAAAACAATCCCTTAGAGAAATATGTAAAAACAGCCCAATTTTAGCGTATTCCTATAGGGAAATATCTAAACAATTTGATGATATAATAGACTATATTAATAGTATTAAAAAAGGTAAATAATATGAGTACTACAGAATTATTAGTTGACTTAGGTAATGATAGTTTAGACACGAAGGAGTTAGTTAATAATGTAACAAAAAATACTAAAGTAAAAAAAAGTAATAATAACTTCCAAAAAAAAATAATTTTGGGGTTAACAATAGATATGTATAACGACTTAGTCAAATTATCAAAAAAAAAGAATACAAAAGTAGCTACTTTTATAAGGTCAGTTTTGGTAAAAGAACTAGGTTATTAATAAATTTAATGCTATGGAAATACAGAAAACCATAGGAGGCATAGATAAACGAGAAATAAATATCCAAGAACTCTATTTAAGATTTATAAAATACTTAGATATAAATCAATCAAGTATACAAATTTATAGTAGATGTTTGCGTATATTTCTTAATTATTTATCAGAAAACAACATAAACAATCCAACAAGACAAGATATTTTGTCTTTCAAAGATAGTCTAAAAGATAGAATAAAACCCGCGACTATAAGTCTATATCTAACCGCTGTAAGATTATTTTTTCAATGGTTGGAACAAGAAGAATTATATCCGGATGTGACAAAACATGTAAAAAGTCCAAAAATAAGCAAAGAACATAAGAAGGATGCTTTGACTACAAACCAAGCAAAAATGATATTGGAAAGTATAGATAGAAGTACTACACAAGGATTAAGAGATTATGCTATAATAGCTCTTATGCTGATAGGAGGTCTTAGAACTATAGAAGTTGTTAGAGCTAATCTTGAAGATATGAGAAATCTTGGAGATAATATGGTATTATATATCCAAGGAAAAGGACAAGAAGAAAAAACAGATTATGTGAATCTTCCACCAAAACTTGAAATGGCAATAAGAGATTATTTAAATGATGCTAAAATTAACAATCCTAAAGCACCATTATTTCAAGGTTTAAGCCGTAACCGTTTTGGTTCCAGATTAACAACAAAAACAATAAGATGTATGGTAAAATCATATATGCGAGAAAATAAAATTAATGACCAAAGATTATCCGCACACAGTCTTAGACATACTGCAGCAACAATTAATCTTATGAATGGCGGTACATTAGAAGAGACACAACAATTATTAAGACATAGCAATATTAACACAACAATGATATATGCACATCACTTAAAAAGAATGGATAATAAATCTGAGTTTAGAATAGGTGATAAAGTTTTATGAAAGAGTATAAAAATCTTTTATAAAAACCATAAAGTCCCTTTTACGTACTTAAATTTTAATAAAGTTACTTTAATATTTTCCATAAATGATATCATTCATTTTTTAGTTTTTTTATTTTAGATTTTCTTCTATCACAAATTAAATTCTTATTTTGTGCAAAACAATCGCTATCTATCAAAATTTGATTATCCGGAAAAGGAAACATATCAATTAAAGTTTTTTTAATAATATCTACCGGAACTTGTTTAAGATTCTTTAAAAGTTTAGAGTTTCTAATAGTAACTATTTTCTTTTCTGCTTTTCCCTTTAATAATTCTTTCTGAAATATAGCAAGCAGTTCATTTATCTGCTCTGGTCTTAGAAGTAAATTTTTAGGTAAATCTTTATTTTCTGGAAATTTTAGAATATCTTTGATTAGTTTCTCTATATTAATATGATAGAATCTGTTTAAAAAATACTTAAGAATTTCTTCTTTTTTAGATTGATCTTCTAAATTAACTCCACCTTGTTCAGATATATTAGAATTTCCGTTAGAAAATAGATTAATATTAAAATAAGTTTCTTTGTTATATCTAAAGCGATAATATACTCTATATGGTACCTCAGTTTTTACCTTTGGGAATTTTTCCAG
Source organism: uncultured Alphaproteobacteria bacterium (assembly GCA_949298005.1). Taxonomy (GTDB): domain Bacteria; phylum Pseudomonadota; class Alphaproteobacteria; order Rickettsiales; family UBA1997; genus CALXRO01. The sequence continues at coordinate 2,719 of CASFUN010000076.1, forward strand.
AATATAAATCATCTTTTTTAAATAATGATGGACTGTATCACCATTCTTTCCAAAAGAGGAGAAAAAGACTCTTTCACCATCTTTTTTTAGCTTACCCCAAGCAACATAAGAAAAAAAATTATCTGTCATAGTATACTTATTATTCAAATTCCGGAGTAAATATAGTTTTTACCCCAATTTCATTAATAATTTTAAAACGGTATTTCATCATTAATTTCCAATTCATCATATTCCTCAGCAAAACTCACCTCTCTAGGCTCATTAACAACATAAGCATTCATATCTTTTACAAAATTGTCAATCAGTTGTTTGTTATCTGTATTCATGTTATTTGACAATATTTGTAATTCACCGGCATATCCTTGCAAAACTATTTCTGTTAATTGCCTATCTATACCTTTGTTATCAGTCCATTTCCTACTTTGTATTGAACCACACAAATATAACCTGGTACCTTTTTTAACATAATTTTTTACTATATTAACTAAGCCTTGGGAATATACAACAACCCTATGCCATTCGGTTTTATCTTTTTTTTCTCCGGTGGCTTTATCTTTCCAATATTCGGAAGTTGCTAAACTAAATAACGCTACCTCATTACCATTATTCATAGTTCTTATTTCTGGATCCTTTCCAACATTTCCTATCAAAATTACTTTATTCAATGACATTTAG